>JAVBRH010000109.1:0-2525 GCA_031548225.1 Apibacter sp. | reverse complement strand
GAAAAATTATTCCTTTTCAGAAAACAGGACGGATGATGACGGAACAATGAAAGTATATCTTAATGCGGCCGGAGACACGGAATTAATGACCTCTTTATTTGAAGAAAACGAAGGTGGAAAGTATGAATATTATTTTATTGTAGCTTTCTCCAAAAAAGAGGCTGATTCCCTCCAAAAAGAAGATCATTCCTTACCAGAATATTATAATAAAGAAAATCTGCAGCCACCCTTTCTTATGCCTTCCAGCTTTACTTTGGATGAACTGGAAGAACTTGAAAAGTTAGCATTGGAAAACAAGCCTTATCAGTCATTGCTTGAAGATAAAGGGTTTAAGTTAATACAAGAAGAAGGTATGAGTATTGGTCTTGATGTTTTTTTAAAAAGAACCGAAAAAGATGAGATATCGATGAGGGAGTCTTTTTTTTCTGAGAATAAAGAAATAACCTATAGTTATGACCTTGAGTCCTCTCTTGAGTCCAGAGAAAAAGTACGGGCTATAAGCCAGTCAACATTTGATTACCTGTTAAAAGAGGTGGAAAAGAAATATCCGTTAATAACCATGACAGAAGAGAAGAAAGGTAAATATCAAGAAATTCGTTGTACTGACAATCAAGGTAATAAAATACGTCTTATTCTTCAAACGTTCAAAAATAATAAGAGTTATAGTGAACAAATAGATATACAACTGGGTAAAGAAGGAGAATAACTTTGATAAAAGGAGGCGGAACATGGCAGATTAAGCAGTAAACTTTGCAATGGAGTTGCAGGAGCTAAGTCTTAACTTTGTAAGATAAGCCCAAAGTAAATAACTATGCATACTCATCAATCCGGGTGTTCCTGTGATTCAGATTCCCATAAAGGCCACAGTCATGATCACCATCACGAAATAGGAAATGATATCCATATTTTCCGGATGTTTCTTCCGGCAATTATTTGTTCTGTATTATTATTGACAGCCCTGGCTTTGGATTATTTTAAAGTAAGTTTCTTTTCTTCCTGGATACGTTTGGGCTGGTATATTATAACCTACCTTCCCGTAGGGTATCCGGTTTTCAGAGAGATGCTGGAAGAATTTAAACACAAGGATTTTTTTAATGAACTATCCTTAATGTTTCTGGCCTCGGTCGGAGCTTTTTATATAGGACAATATCCCGAAGCGGTGGCAGTTATGTTGTTTTATTCCATCGGAGAGAATTTTCAGGGACTGGCGGTGGCCCGTGCCAAAAAGAATATTAATTCTTTGCTGGACCAGAGACCGGATGAAGCCACTTTAATAGAAAATAAGGTTACACGGGTAGTAAAGGCAAAGGACGTTCCCGTGGGAGCGGTTATTCAGTTAAAACCGGGAGAAAAAGTGGCGTTGGATGGAGAATTGCTGTCCGATTTTGCTACTTTCAACACCTCCGCTTTAACAGGGGAGAGTATTCCTCAGAATAAAGAAAAAGGAGAAACGGTACTGGCGGGGATGATTAATCTTACCACTTCCTCTTTATTAAAAGTTACCACTCCTTATTCCGATAGTAAACTATCCAAAATTTTAGATTTAGTCCAGAATGCCACCAGTCAGAAAGCAAAGACCGAATTATTTATCCGGAAGTTTGCCAAAATTTACACTCCGGCCGTTTTTTTTATAGCCTTACTGGTTTTTGTGCTTCCCTATTTCTTTGTTCAGGACTATAACTATCAGACCTGGTTATACCGTTCCCTTATTTTCTTAGTGATTTCCTGTCCGTGTGCATTGGTAATATCCATTCCGTTAGGATATTTCGGTGGAGTAGGGCTGGCTTCCCGGCATGGAATTCTGGTAAAAGGATCCAACTTTTTGGATGTTCTGGTTGAGGTGAAGCAGGTGGTTTTTGATAAAACCGGAACATTGACACAAGGGAATTTTTCCGTTCGGGGGGTACACCTGAATCCCCGATTTGAAGAAGAAAAAGTACTGGACTGGGTAAACCTGGCAGAATCACAAAGCGCACACCCCATAGCTTCCGCCATTCATGAATATGTAGGAAGTAAACCCGATATTTCCCGGATTACGTCCATGGAAGACATTACAGGAAAAGGAATTAAAGCAGAGATAGAAGGAAAAGAAATACTTGCCGGAAACTTTAAACTTATGGATTTATTTCATATCAGATATGATGAAAAGATTCAGGAGTCGGTGGATACGGTAGTTCTGATTGCTATAGACCGGGAATTTGCAGGTTATATGGAGATTGCAGACCAGATCAAGCCGGGAGTGCAGCAGGATATAAAAGAACTGCATTCTCTGGGAATCGGAACAACCATATTGAGCGGAGATAAAAACTCGGTAGTTCAAAAGGTGGCTCAGGAAATAGGAATCGATCAGGTGTATGGGGATTTGCTTCCGGAGGACAAGATTTCACGAATGAAAGAGATCAAGTCCCGGACAGAGGGGAAAGTAGCCTTTGCAGGAGACGGATTTAATGATGCCCCGGTAATTGCCCTGAGTGATGTGGGCATTGCGATGGGCGGATTGGGCAGCGATGCGGCAATTGAAGTGG
>JAVBRH010000009.1:0-13609 GCA_031548225.1 Apibacter sp. | reverse complement strand
ATTAAAAAAGATAAATAATAAAAGTTGGATTTAATTATTGTAACTTTGAGAGACTTATTATTAATTTATTAAACGTAGTCGATATGGAGGTAACACAAAAAACTAAAAATAAGTCTGTCTTTTCTGAGAAAGTAGTATTGGAAAATAGTTTACAATATTTTAAAGGAGATGAATTAGCCGCAACCACATGGATGAAAAAATATGCAGTGAAAGATTCTGATGGGAATTTCTTGGAAAAATCACCTAAGGATATGCATATACGAATGGCTAAGGAATTTGCCAGAATTGAGAAAAAATTCAAATCGAATGTGAAAAACGGACTTTCTGTTTACGGAAAAGAAAGACCTTTTTTGTCAGAAGAAAAAATCATCAGTCTTTTCGATCAGTTTAAGTATGTAATTCCTCAGGGAAGTGTAATGGCAGCCCTGGGAAATAAAAACATGATCGCTTCTTTATCTAATTGTGTTGTTGTCCCTCCTGTGTATGACTCTTATGGAGGAATTATGCATACCGATGAACAATTAGCACAACTTTTTAAAAGAAGATGCGGAGTAGGGGTGGATATTTCCAATCTTCGCCCGAAAAATGCTCATGTTTCCAATTCAGCAGGAACTACTACCGGAGCAGTTACTTTCATGGAGCGCTTTTCCAATACCACAAGGGAAGTAGCTCAAAACGGCCGGAGGGGAGCTTTAATGCTGACTATGGATATTGCCCATCCGGATGTAGAAGATTTTGTGTTGATTAAACAGGATTTAACCAAAGTAACGGGGGCTAATGTTTCGGTACGGCTTTCCGATGAATTTATGCAGGCGGTTGTAGAGAATAAAGAATATACCCATCGCTGGCCTATTGACAGCAAAGAACCGGAATACACTAAAAAAGTAAAGGCGAGAGAGTTGTGGAACACCATTATTGAATGTGCCCATAATACGGCCGAACCCGGTCTGATTTTTTGGGATAGACAGCATAAATATTCTACCTCTTCGGTTTACCCGGACTTTAAAAACGATTCTACCAATCCCTGCTCTGAAATTGCCATGCAAGGGGGAGATAGCTGCCGTTTAATTGCAGTTAACCTATTCTCTTTTGTAGAAAAACCGTTTACTCCTCATGCCCGGTTTGATTTTGATAAGTTTTATGAGGTTACGTATGAATCCCAGAGATTGAATGATGACCTGGTAGAATTGGAACTGGAAGCAGTAGATCGCATTCTGAAAAAAATAGGAGCAGATAAAGAGCCGGATTTTATTAAAAGGACGGAAATAGAAATCTGGCAGTTATTGAAAGATACCGGGAAAAAGGGACGCCGTACCGGATTAGGGTTTACAGCCTTAGCCGACACTATTGCCTCTATGGGATTTTCTTACAGTTCCGACGAGGCTCATCGTCTGGTGGACGAAGTTATGAAAACAAAATGTAAGGCGGAATTTGATAGTTCCATAGATATGGCGATCGAAAGAGGAGCTTTTACAGCCTGGGATCCGAAATATGAAAACACTTCCGAATTTGTACAGATGTTACAGAAAGAATTTTCGGACTTATATGAGAGAATGATGAAATACGGAAGAAGAAATATTTCATTGAGTACAGTAGCACCTACAGGGACATTGAGTTTACTGGCACAAACTTCTTCCGGAATTGAGCCTGTGTTTTTAATGGGATATAAAAGAAGAAGAAAAGTAAATACAAATGATCCGAATGCCGTAATTTCCTTTGTAGATGATTTAGGCGATGCTTTTGAAGAATTTGATGTATGGCATCATAAACTGGAGGATTGGATGAAGATAACCGGAGAGACCGATGTAAATAAAAGCCCTTACGCCGGCTCTACCTCTCCTGAAATTGACTGGATAAAACGAGTGGAAATGCAGGCTTTGGTACAAAAATATACTACCCACAGTATCAGTTCCACTATAAATTTACCGTCTGATGTAAGTATGGAGAAGGTGGGGGAAATTTATATAGAATCCTGGAAACAAGGATTAAAAGGAATTACTGTTTATCGGGATGGTTCCCGTTCCGGAGTTTTGGTTTCCCACGATAAAAAAGAAGAAAACAAAAAAGAGGATAACAAGATAATTATGGACAGCATAGGAATATCCCATGCGCCTAAAAGACCCCGTAAATTGGAGGCAGATGTTATCCGGTTTCAAAATGAATACGATAAATGGCTGGCAGTTATTGGCCTGATAGAGGATAAACCTTATGAGATATTTACAGGGAAAATGGAAGATGCCTTTAATCTTCCGACCTATGTAACCGAGGGCTGGGTGGTAAAAAATAGAGATGATGAAAATGATGAAAACTCCCGTTACGATTTTCAATATATTGATAAAGAAGGATACCGTATTACCATAGAAGGATTATCCCGGTCATTCGATAAAGAATACTGGAATTATGCTAAGCTGATTTCCGGGATTCTACGTCACGGAATGCCAATCAATAATGTGGTGGATGTAATAAACGGATTAAACCTGTATGATGAAAACATCAACACCTGGAAAAACGGAGTAGCCCGGGCATTGAAGAAATATATTCCGGATGGAACTGTAGTGGACAAAACCTGTCCCAATTGCGGTGATCCGGACGGATTGGTTTATGAGGAAGGTTGTTTGATTTGTAAAAGTTGTGGAGACAGCAAATGCGGATAAAAACCTAACAAAAAAACGCCGGGATTTATTTTTAATAAATCCCGGCGTTTTTCATAGCATATCTTAGATTGTTAAGGATTTTCATTTTTGTAGTTTAGAATAAATGCCCGGGGAAGTATTTATTAATAGTCAATAGTAGTGGGCTACCTCACAGCGTTCATTCAGATTTCTCTAACAACTTGAATTATATGGGTAAATTCCATTATATTTGTATAAAGTAAAGAAACATGAAACAAATATTGGTGACTTCTTCTTCCCCTTTTCCAGAGGATTATGAGCGGAATTTTGAAGTAGATCATATTCCTTTTATAGAGATAGAAATTTACCCTAAGGAAGAAATAGTGTCACAAATTCCTGAAGATGTTCATACCTTTATAGTTACCAGTAAGAGTTCCGCTAAAGCTATAAGAGATATTGAACTCGAAGGAGAATTTTTTGTGGTTGGGAAAAGCACAGCCCAGGAACTATTATACGGGCATGATAGAGAAGTGGCTTTTATTTCCAATTATGCGGAAGATTTATTGGAAAGGATGCTGGAAACCGATATAAAAAAATATGTTTTTTTCAAAGGAAATTTATCTTTGGACACCCTGCCCGTAGTTTTAACGGAGAACGGAGTAGAGGTAACAGGAATAGAATGTTATAAAACAAACCTGACTCCCCGGAAGTTAGATAAAAAATATGATGCTATAGTTTTTATGAGTCCGTCCGCAGTAAGATCATTCACATCCCTGAATGAAATTCCTGAAGAAACCCTTATATTTGTCAGTGGAAAAACAACGGCTCAGGCAGTGAAACAGGTAGGAGAATTTCAAGTCCATTATCCGGAAGAAACTACCAGAGAATCACTGATAGCTTTGATAAATGAAACTATAGATGCTTAAGAATACCTTATTTTTAGACGCTCTTCAGGGAAAAGAAGTTCCAAGACCTCCGGTATGGATGATGCGTCAGGCAGGCAGATTTTTGCCGGAATTCCGGGCCTTACGGGATAAATATGATTTTTTTACCCGTTGCCAGACACCTGAATTGGCAGCAGAAATCACCCTGATGCCGGTAAAACGGTTTCCGATTGATGCCGCAATTTTATTTTCGGATATTCTGGTAGTTCCACAGGCTATGGGGATGCCCTTTGAGATGAAGGAATCCATAGGTCCGTATCTTCCCAATCCCATTTCATCTCTGGAAGATATTGAAAAGCTGGAAAACCCTGATGTAAATGATAGTCTGGGATATGTATTCAAAGCAATTGATATAACATTAGAAAAACTCAACCATGAAATTCCGCTAATCGGATTTTCCGGAAGCCCATGGACGATCCTTTGTTATGCAGTAGAAGGAAAAGGTTCGAAAACCTTTGATAAGGCAAAATCATTTTGTTTCAAAAACCCCGAATGGGCTCATCTTCTTCTACAAAAAATTACCGATTATACCATTCAGTATCTGATTAAAAAAGTAGAACACGGAGTAAATGCCATTCAGGTATTTGACAGTTGGGGAGGATTGCTTTCCCCTAAAGATTATGAAGAATTTTCCTGGAAATATATCAATCAGATCGTAGAAGCCTTAGCAGATAAAATTCCGGTAATTGTTTTCGGAAAAGGATGCTGGTTTGCATTGGAAACCATGTCAAAGTCCAAAGCATCCGCTTTAGGTGTGGACTGGACAATTACCCCTCAGAAAGCCCGGGAGCTTTCCGGAGGAAAAATTACCTTGCAGGGAAATTTTGATCCGGCAAAATTATTATCAACTCCGGATAAAATCTATTCGGAAGTTCAACAAATGATCCGGGATTTCGGAATACAGAAATATGTTGTGAATTTAGGACATGGAATATTACCTAATGTGCCTGTTGAGAATGCAGAGGCATTTGTAAAAGCAGTGGTGGAATTTAAAAAATAGAAAATTTATAATTATTTTTAAATATTAACTTAAAAACAGGCACTTATGAATGGAGGATTCTTTTTTTTGGTATTTTTATTGGGTATAATTATAGTACCAGTAGGGCTTATTTTTTTGATTGCTTTTTTAGCTTCGCAATCCAGAAAAAGAAAAAGGCAAAAAATTATAGATACACTTCCTGCCGATATTGATTTCTATGCGGCAGTAAGGGTAAATTCTTCCAAAAAAAATGCAGCATTTTTCAAACTGCTGGCTTTTGAATGCAGTGGTATTTTGTACGTACAAAAAGATAAGGCATATTTTCGGGGAACCGAGAAAAAGTTCGAATTACTGGAATTTGATTTGGCAAAAGTGAAAATATTCTGGATAGGAGTTCAGGCGCAGAATGGAGCGTTACAATGGTTTTCCATTAAAGATGATCATGAAACTTATTACTTTAATGTAGATACCGGTACTACCATATTTAAACTATCTAAATCGGGTGACACTACACAGGGAGTATATGGTAAGTTAACAAATGCCCAGTCTATTATAAATATTGGCAGCATTGGTGAGAAGTAGTTTCCAATGGAAATGAAATAGTCATGTTGACGTAATTTAACTATTAATAGATCAAAAATACAGGATGATAAAGGCTTGTCCGTCATCGTGTATATGGATATAAAACCTCACACAAATTAAAACCATCGGATAAAATGAAAAATATAGTAAAATGTACTTTATTCTTCTTCCTGATAAGCAACACTCTTTTTGCACAGTTTGAAACAGATACATTTAAAAATAAGTCAAATACGGAAATTCTGAATGAGCTTAAATATGCACTGGCGGGTATAGACTTTATGGGACAGCTTATAAATTCTCCTGAAGATTTTTTCGGTCTGCCTAAAGAAAAAGATAAGGTTTATACTAAGGATGAAATAATTCCCGGTTTCCAATTGGATACGATAGCCGTATTAAATACTTTTGATGAACTTATAGATACCAAATCGGTGTTAATACAGGAATTTATTGAAACCGGAACACAAATAAAAGTTAACAGGGGCTCTTTTTATCAAGGTATTCCGGGGGAGGCTTATACTATTAAATTTATTCCGAATAAAATCTATTTTTATGATGGAACTACTGCCATTGAAGGAGTGGAGAAAATAAAGCTGGATTATTTCCCGGAAAAAATTCCTTATGGGAAAAGTATTGACAGTATAGCGGGGACTCTTAAACTGGAATATGTTACAGCTTATGATAAGATGGAAGTAAATGCCCAGAAACCGGAGGTTATGTACAACGAACACTTTTTGAAAATCATTAAAACAGATAAAAATGATATAGAATATATTTATCCCAGAGGCTTGGAACTGGATTTTGTTGAAGGATTAAATTCAGCAGGCAAGGTTTTGCAGAAAAAAAGCAGTTATTCGACTGGTTACAAGATGAAGGATCTCAATGTTTTTTCTCAGATAAAAGAATCTTTACAAAATATTATTTCAGAAGCAGAAAAAGATACCCTCCTTGATTCGGAAACATTTCAGAAAAAGTATTTTTCAAAAATAGAAGAAGCCGGTAAAAGATTAGCCGGAGGAGATACTCTGGTGGGCATTGCAAAATATCAGGGAAAAGTAAAGGGGATCAGGGCATTTTTTGTAAAAGAAAAAAAGGAAAAAACAGTACCGTTGGTAATTAGGGCTGCCCGGTTTGATGATATTCATGTCAGGCATGATGATGAAGAAAGTACCTGCCTGGTAGACAATGAAGGCAGAATTGTTCTTATATCAGATAAATTTCTCAGACAGCTAAATTCCAATTTTTATGAATGAGAGGAAAACTTTTATTATTTTATCTTTTCCACCCGGAAACTTGAAAAATTATCTTATCATTCACTGGAGGAAGTAACAGGTAAATATGTAAAAGCCCGGAAGGATGAAAATGATGATTATTTGCTGCTCACGGAAAAGAATCAGTCAGAAGGAATTTTTAAAAGGATAGAAAGTTTCAATAATACCGTAATTGCGGTTAACGATATTGATGTGCTTATTCTTCCACCTAACAGTAAACAGGTCTGGTTCCGGAATATTGATGAAATTTCCGGAATGTTTAACGGATATGCAGTAATAAAAATCAATGACAAATACGGAATTATAGATCAGTACGGAAAACTCGTGATTCCTACAGTATATGATGATGCTAAACCGTTTGACGATATGGCGGAACATACGGCGGAAGATCTTCTTTTCCCTGTAAATGTGGAAGGATATTGGGGATTTGTAGATATAAATAACGAAACCATAATTCCGTTTGAATATGGTGATGTATTGCCGTTTTCTTATGGGATTACCAGGGCAGAGAAAGAGGGGGATTCGGGATTGATTAATGTGAAAAATCAGATACTAGTGCCATTTAAGGGAGGCTGTGGTTATGGGTTATTTACCAATTCCGGGAAAAGGACTTATTACCTCAGTTCCGGGAAATACAATTATTTGGGAGCAAAAGAAAAATAAATTTCTTGCCGGATTGGTTTATCAGGGAAATACAATCTCACTATATTTGTAAAAACGGGAAGAATAAATCAACCTTTTAATGAACCTTACCCTTCCAAATAAAGTTTTACAATCGTATTGGGGATATGAAGATTTTCGTGACCCTCAAAAAGAGATTATCCTCACTATATTAGAGGGGAATGATACCGTTGCGCTCTTACCTACGGGAGCAGGAAAATCGATTTGCTATCAGGTTCCGGCCATATTGGGAACAGGAACTTGTATCGTTATTTCTCCTTTACTGGCCCTAATTAAAGATCAGGTTTTTCAGCTTAAAAAAAGACATATTCCTGCGGAATATATCTCCTCAGAACAGACTACAGATCAACAATGGGCTGTTTTTGATAAGTTAAAAAACGGAGAGCTGAAACTTTTATATGTTTCCCCTGAGAGGCTTTTAAACCGTACCTTTCTGGAAATAAGCAAAGATATAGAGATTTCTTTTTTAGCAGTAGACGAAGCCCATTGTATCTCGGAATGGGGAAATGATTTTCGACCTTCCTATCAACAGATCAGGGATTTCAGGGAATATATCGGAATGAAAATTCCTTGTATGGCTTTAACCGCCACAGCTACGGAAAAAGTACTGTCTGAAATTATAAATAAACTATCCCTCAGAGAAGTACAGGTTTTTAAAAAATCGTATCAAAGAGATAATCTGTGCCTCTATATTAATAAAACAGAAGATAAGGTGGGGCAGATTGAGAGAACTCTCAATAAATACAAGGGGGCGGGTATTATTTATTGCCGGACAAGGAACGAAACAAAAAATTTATTCCAGTCATTGAAAAATAAAGGTTTTGATGTCGATTTTTTCCACGCGGGACTTCCTTTACAGGAAAAAATAAGAAAGCAAAACGAATGGACTCACAGTAATACTAAGGTTTTGATTTCCACCAATGCTTTTGGTATGGGGATTGACAAAGAAAATGTAAGACTGATTATACATCTTTCCCCACCTTATTCCCTGGAAAACTATTATCAGGAAGTAGGACGTGCAGGACGTGACGGCTTATTATCCCACGCTTTTCTATTTTGGAATGAAAGTGAATTTTCTGATATTTCTTCTTCTTTACTTCAAACTATTCCTTCCCAATCGGAATACAAAAAAATAATACAGTATTGATATTCGATTTATGGAGTAGCTCCCAATGAGCTACCTGAAAATTCTTTTGAATTTGATTTGGCGGAATTTCAACGAAAGACAAAAATCGGTCAGGGTAAAATTATTACTGTCTTAGAATACTTGAATAACAGTAATATTTTAAAATGGGAGTATGAACCCTCTGATAGTTTAGTTCAAATGAATTTCCCGATAGAAAGGCTGGATTCTCCCTCTTTTGGAAAGGATTCTGATATTATGGAAAAGATCGTCCGGAAAATAACCGGAATATTTTCTTATCAGGTAAAAATAGATGAAAAAAAACTGGCGGAATCTTTGATGATTTCTCATTCGGATCTTCACCAAATCTTGGTAAAATATCATCAGACAGGGGATATTTTGTATGTGGACGGAAATAAGCAAAAAATACTTTTTCTCATTCCGAGGAATGATCATCAGGTTTTTAGTGAATATTGGGTTAAGTTTAAACAAATTCAGGAAAACAAATTACTGAAGTATAAAGAACTGGAATTTTTCATTGAAAATCAGAAATATTGTAGAATGAGGTTGATTTTGGGATATTTTGGGGAGAAATCCAGGTTGGATTGCAATAAGTGCGATGTTTGTACCGGAAAGACAAAGACAAAATTATCTTTAGATGAACTTTATGCCTTCATTAGAGGCAACTCTAAAACCCGGGAGGAAATCTATGCGGAATTTCATACATTTTCGTCTGATGAGATTCATGAATTTTTGCAGGAATTGATTTCGGAAGAGAAAATCAAACTTTTGAATTTTAATACGTATTCTGCATAATTTTTTTATCTTTATCTCATGAATGTAGAAATAGAATCTTCCTGGAAAAACATTTTACAACCGGAATTTGAGAAACCCTATTTTTCTTCTCTAATCGACTTTGTAAAACAGGAATACCAAACATATACCTGTTATCCTAAAGGGAAAAATATTTTTAAGGCTTTTGAATTAACTCCTCTTGATGAGGTAAAAGTGGTTTTGTTAGGGCAGGATCCTTATCATGGTGTAGGGCAGGCTATGGGTCTATGTTTTTCTGTTCCTGAGGGAATTACCTATCCACCTTCTCTAAGGAATATTATTACGGAGTTGAAAAGTGATACGGGAACGGAATTGAAATCCGGAGATTTGTCTGACTGGGCAAAACAGGGGGTGTTCCTCCTTAATGCCACTCTTACAGTACGTGCACATGAGGCCGGATCTCATCAAAATCACGGCTGGGAGACTTTTACGGATTCTGTAATTCAAAAAATATCCGATGAGAAAAATGCAGTAGTTTTTATTCTTTGGGGAAGTTATGCTCAGAAGAAAATCCAGTTGATTGACACAAACAAACATTTCATCATAAAGTCTGCACATCCTTCTCCGCTATCTTCTCACAGAGGTTTTTTCGGCTCAAAACCCTTTAGCGGGGCCAATGATTTTCTATTGTCTAAAAATATAAAACCCATTCAATGGTAATTGAATGGGCTTAAAATAGTATATTTATTATTATTACCAGCAATTAAACTAGTTAGTTGCTCCTTCTTTTAGTTCTTTTTCCAATTGCTTCATGATTTTTTTCTCGTTCTTTTTATATAATTTCTTCTCCTTTGGAGTCATGTCATCGTAATTTTTCTCAAACAAATCAGAGGCATCACCTACTTCTTCTGTGGTAACAGTTATTTCTTCCGGAACCGCATTTTCAGTTGTTATAACTTCTGTTTGCTGAATTATTGCCTGTTCAGGAGCTTCATCTATGATAATTTTTCTAGTATCCTTGACAGTTTCTTCAACAGGAGGAGCAGGCATAGCTTTAGGAGGAGCAGGTACAGCTTTTGGTGCCGGGGCAGGAGTGACAGGTGCTGATGAACCTGAAGTACCACCACTCACTAAATCACTTTTCACAACAGTTCCATCTATAAGAACCCAATAAGTATTTCCTGCAGCATCTCTGGTCATTACTACATCATTAGGGGAAGAAAAATTCTTTGGAGACAAGGCTCTTCTTCCTTCTCCTTTATGAACTACCTTAATAGTTTCCCCCTCTTGTGTGAAAGAAGCTTGTCCGTTTCCTCCATTTCCTGAAGGATATCCATTCCACACTTTGATTTCATCTTTATTTTGTTGAAGATAATAGCCCGTCTGCGAAGATTCTTTTACTTGACTAAAGACAGAGAAAGTCACAGATAAAAGGAAAACTGTATAAATTTTTTTCATGATAATCATTTAATTAATTGAGAATATTTCACGTTACTAAGATACGGTTTTATTTACAAAATGAAAATTTTTTTCATTTTTTTATTTTCACTCGTTTCCTCCTTCTAAAAGGATTAATTCCACTTCCTCTATTTGAGAGTTGGAAACTTTGGTTATGTTTATCTTTTTATTCCTATACAGGATTTCCTTTCCTTTTGAGGGAATCTCCTCTGTTATGGAGATGATAAACCCTGCCAGAGAGGAATATTCTTCGCTTTCCGGGAGTGAAAGGTTATACTTGTTATTGAGATAATCTATCTGCAACTTGGCTGAAAAGAGATAATGGTTTTTTCCTATTTCCTTTTCGACTTCCGTAGTTTTGTCATGCTCATCTTCAATATTTCCGAAAAGTTCTTCCACAATGTCCTCCAATGTTAACAATCCAGAAGTTCCCCCATATTCATCCAGAACGATGGCTATCGTCCGGCTTTTCTTTAACATTCTGTTCATAACATCCTGAACAGGGGTGGTTTCATGCACCATTTCAATAGGAAGTAAAATATGCTTAATGCTTTTAGGCTTTTTGAATAAGTCAAAAATATGGACATATCCAATGATGTTGTCAATATTGCTCCTGTAAACTACAATCTTAGAAAAACCGTTTTCTATAAATTTTTGAGTCAGCGTTTCCAGGCTGTCTTCTATGTTGGCTGCAATGATTTCCTTTCTATGGATCATACAGTTTCTGGCCTGTAAATTCGAGAAACTCAGCGCATTTTTAAAGAAATGTACTTCCGAATCAATATCTTCCTTTTCATGACCTTCCACTCTCTCATCAATAAAATAAGATAATTCTTCCTTTAAAAACAGGGGAGGCTCCGTTTCGGATTTATTATCCCCCAATAATCGTAAAAATAAGCTGGAAATTCCCCCTATCAATAAGGTAACAGGGTAAAAAAGCCAGTAAAATAAGAAAGCCAGAGGGGAGAAAAACCGAAACAACTTATTGGAAAAGGTGTTGAAAATAATTTTAGGTAGAAATTCGGCTGTAACCAAAATAATGAAAGTTGATATGAGAGTTTGTAAAAACAAAATGACTGCATCTGACAAATGCCCTATATGTAGAAGATTGGTCAGGAAAATACCCATAAAATATCCATAGACCACTAAAGCTACGGTGTTTCCTATTATGATTGTGGTGAGATATTGTTTGGAATGATTTACTAAAAAAATATAGGTTTTTGAAATCCAGGATTTTTTCTTTCTTTCCAGTTCTATTAACATCCGGTTTGAGCTGACATACGCCATTTCCATTCCTGAAAAGAATGCAGAAAAGATGAGTGATATGATAATAATGGCCCCGGTCAAGCTTTATTTTTTTAATTCATTTTTATAGGGAAGAGTTCCTATATTTTGTCGTAGCTTAAAATTTTTAAAATCTTCTGTAGCTTCAATTCCTTTAAATGAAATATTGGTTGTCAGTCCGTCAGCCCTGTAAATTCTTACCGTATCATGGGTAAATATTTTTCTTGTTTGCTTATCCCAAAAAATCTGGTTTGTTTTTAGTGTGTCTTTATCTGAATTAATGATAACCACATTTTTCCGGGCTTCATACCAGCCTGTTCTTTCTATTATTTTAGCGTAATCGGCCCTTAAATGCCCCGGATTTGTCTTTCCCTTTTCATAAAAATCCATATCCAGTCCTTTGGGGAAAACCGTATAAGGTGTTTTGGCATATTCATATTCTTCTATGACAGGAGCTCTTAATTTGATTACCGTATAGATAGAATCCGTCATCATTAGCTGAGCATTATATATCTTCCTTGATACAAACTGAGTGTTTTTAGTACCTAAATTTCCCGTAGCATTGTCAGAGCAGGAGATACTACTACTAAATAGTGTTAAAATTAGTATTACTGCTGAGAGTTTATTTGTATTTATGAGATACATAAGGTAAAGATAGGCACTTCTGGCAGAATATCCATCCTAATCGTATTGTCTTTTTCTAAACCAAAGGTCATCAAAGTTAAATCCTATCTTGAAGTTTATAAAAGTCTCTTTAATCAGTCCTTCGGATTCGGTTCCTCTTTGTCCGACCTCTACTCCCAGGTTTAGCAGGGAAGGATCCTGACGGCCTGTTTTCCCTAACGGAAGGCCTACTCCAGCAGTAAGGGCATATTGATTAAGAGTTTTATCTTTCATTTCTATCCCCATGTTTTCATAATAAATTCCGTAACGGTAAATAACCCTTTCAAAATAGGATCTGAATCCGTTTATATTTGGGAGATACCACCCGCCTAAAGCAACTCTGTATTTATCTTTATAGATAACATTGTTTTCAGGAACCAGTAATTTTGACTGGTCGGTATATTTAACGTCCAGAGCTAAAGACCATTTCTGTTCTTTTCCATAAGCTACACCCAGGGAATAAGAAGAGGGAATACGGGCATTGTAATCTCCTGCTACATATTTTATGGTATCTATGGATTGTTTTTCTCCTAAACTGTTATAATAATAGGTGGAATATAAATCATTCACATTGGCATTTACCGAGTGGCCGATATTGTAAGTCGCTCCTACTTTTAATAAATAGGATTTGTTAATTCTTTTTTGGTAAGCAAGTCCTAGGGTATAATCAAAAAAGCCGTATTTAGTATTATTATGCTGTCCTGAAATCAGGGATGCCCCTTCTATTGAATTTTCCTGGTCTTTTTTAACTTCACCCCATACATATCCGATTTTCCCCCCTAATGATAATTCCTCTGTCAGGTTGTAAGAATACATACCGCTAAAAGTGTTTAAACCTCCTCTTCCTTTTAAAACGGTTTTTTGGTTTACCGGATCGGTTAAGTTCAAATTCATATCATATCCTACATTGGTGTAGGGCTGAAGGTTCATCCCAACCCGGGAATTTTTTCCGGTAGGAAATGCAATAGATATATTTGACAAATAGGTTGTGGAACGGCCGTTGCTTGCCTCAGATGTCTTTTCGTTAGTATAGTCGGTATTTATTCCCATGTTGAAACTGGTAAACCGCAAATTCCTGTTTGCTGCAGGATTCATGAAGTTTGCTTCGTTAGTAAAATCGGAAATATAGGAGGTGGCTATTCCACCCATGGATGAAACTACTATATCCGTATTGGTTTTACTTTCTCCCATACCTATGGAGGAATAAGGCGAAGTTGAGGTCTGTTGTGCTTTTACCCAAT
>JAVBRH010000207.1:0-3862 GCA_031548225.1 Apibacter sp. | reverse complement strand
TATATGTTTTAATCCGAAGATTAAAAACAAAATCATGATCAAAAGAACAATATCCTTCCAAAATGAAGTCCAGGGAACCAGTGTTAATGCTTCTCCAAAACATCCGCAATCATTAACTGCATGAAAATAAGCAGAATAAAATGTTAAAAGTGAGAAGAAAATAATTAAAACTAAAAGTAAATAAACAGTTAGCTTTTTCCAGACTCCCAATAGTAAGAATATTCCTAACATGATTTCTAAAATCACAAAGAAAATAGCAAGAGGAAGTGCCAGTTTTTGTAAAAACGGGATATTAAACACTTCAGGCCCGAAATACTCTTCCAATTTATAGGAAAACCCTATCGGATCTACGGTTTTTACAAACCCGGAAACAATAAATACCAGTCCAACTATAATTCTGAAAAAATGAGTTATATATTTCATATATTTATTTTTTTAGTTTCTCCTGTAACAAGATTAAAGCGAACACGGCATAGTTTAGAATATCATAATAGTTAGCATCTAATCCCTCTGATACAAGGGTTTTTCCTTTATTATCCTCAATTTGTTTAATTCTCAATATTTTTTGAAGGATTAGGTCGGTAATGGAACTTATTCTCATATCACGCCAGACTTCCCCGTAATCATGATTTTTATTGAGCATTAAACTTTTGGCTTCTCCGGCTTTCTGATCATATAAATTAACGGCTTCCTCCGTATTTAAATCCGGTTGTTCCGCAACTCCTTTTTCCAGCTGTATTAAAGACATTATGGAATAATTAATGATAGCGATAAACTCTCCATCAATATTTTCCTGTACTTTTTGTTCTCCTTTTTCCTGTATGGTTCTTATCCGGTTAGCTTTGATGTAAATCTGATCGGTTAAAGAAGGTAAACGAAGGATTCTCCAGGCTGCACCGTAATCCAGCATTTTATTTTTAAATAATTTTTGACAGGTTGAAATAACAGAATCAAATTGTTGTGATGTTTTTTCCATGACCTTTTAATTCTTTGCAAAAATAATCTTTATTTTTAACTTGGGATTACTATTTAGATTTAAACTGATTGTCCTTAATTTTACCGATTGAACTTGTACCAGATCCATGACAATCAATATAAACGGAGAAATAATAGACCTGGAGTATCCAAAAATAGCCGGAATACTCAATATTACGGAAGATTCTTTTTTCGATGGAGGAAGATATTCTACTGTAAATGAGGCTTTAAAACAAACTGAAAAATTACTGAATGAGGGAGCTGATTTCATTGACATCGGAGGGCAATCCACCCGCCCGGGATCAGAACTTATTTCTGAAGAAGAAGAACTAAAACGGGTGATTCCTGTTATAAAATCTATTAAAAAAGAATTTCCCAACGCCCGGATTTCTGTTGATACTTTTTGGTCTAAGGTGGCGGAAGAAAGTATAAATGAAGGATCCGGAATGATCAATGATATTTCAGGAGGAAGTATGGATAAAAAAATGTTTGAAACCATAGGAAAGTTGAAAGTGCCCTATGTTCTTATGCATATGAAAGGAACCCCTAAAACCATGACTCAGCTTACAGCTTATAAAGATATTGTGCTGGATGTCAATTATTATTTTTCCGAAAAAATCAATAAGCTTCGTGAATATGGAGTTTCCGATATTTTATTGGATCCCGGATTCGGGTTTAGTAAGACACTGGAACAGAATTATGAACTGATGAAAAATCTGGATAAACTCAGTGTATTCGGACTTCCTTTATATGTGGGAATTTCGAGAAAAAGTATGATTTGGAAACTTCTGGAAACAAATGTGGAAGATTCTTTAACCGGAACTGCTGCTTTAAATTTATTTGCTTTACAAAAAGGAGCTTCTTTACTGAGGGTACATGAGGTAAAAGAAGCTAAGCAAATAATAAAATTGTGGGAAATGTTGAAATAATTTAAAAATCTTCTTATTTTTATCCCTCCAATAATAATATGCAAAATTCAGAAATCATTTTAGTTAGTATTACCGGAATGGATAAGCCCGGAATTACTACCGCCTTAACTCAAATTTTAGGAAAATATAATGCGAAAATACTGGATATTGGCCAGGCCAATATTCATAAATCCCTTTCACTGGCTATTATTTTCATGTCCAAAAACGGGAGTTCCGGCAATATCCTAAAAGAAATCCTTTTTAAAGCAAATGCTTTGGAGATCAGTGTGCGGTTTACCGCCCTGACTATGGAAGAATACAGTAATTGGGTAAAAGTTCAGGGAAAAAATCGGTATATCATCCACATTTTAGGAAAAGAGCTCAGTGCTTATCAAATTGCACAGGTTTCTCAGGTTTTGCTTGATTTTAACCTAAATATAGAACGTATTATCCGTTTAACCCAACGAATTCCTCTGGAGAAAAAAATCAATCGTACCTGTTTTGAGTTTGCGGTAAGGGGAAATCTGCCGAAAATGAAAGAAATCCAAAACCGGTTTTTATCTATTTCTTCTGAATTGAACATAGATATAGCTTTACAGGAGGAAAACAGGTATCGGAGGATGCGCCGGCTGATATGTTTTGATATGGATTCTACTCTAATTCAGGCAGAAGTAATTGATGAATTAGCTGAAAAAGCAGGGGTTGGAAAAGAGGTAAAAGCTATTACAGAATCTGCCATGAACGGAGAGATTGATTTCTCTGAAAGTTTTAAAAGAAGAATTAAACTGCTTAATGGTTTAGACCAATCCGTTTTACAGGAAATTGCCGAAAAACTTCCTATAACTGAAGGTTTGGAAAGACTGATGGGAGTATTAAAGAAAAGTGGTTATAAAACTGCGATTATTTCCGGAGGATTTACCTATTTCGGAGATCATTTAAAAGAAAAATTCGGATTCGACTATATATTTGCTAACACATTGGAAATTATTGATGGCAAATTAACCGGAAATTATCTGGGAGATATTGTAGATGGAAAGAAAAAAGCAGAATATCTTAAATTATTGGCAAAAATTGAAAATATAGATATACAGCAAACAGTAGCTGTAGGTGACGGAGCCAACGACCTGCCTATGCTTTCTATTGCGGGATTGGGTATAGCTTTTCATGCGAAACCCACCGTAAAACAGAATGCCAATCATTCTCTTTCTACTGTGGGATTAGATGGAATTTTGTATTTCCTGGGGTATAAAGATTCCTCTGAGGACATTGAAATGACTAACATTTCGTAAGTCCTTCAGAGAAAAATACTTTTATTCGGATTTTAATAAAATATATCAGTATAAGGTTTATTTACTGATATGGAATCTATGTAAGGGTCGTTTACCTTAACACAAAAAGTTTCATTGTTTTCCAAATAAAAATGTACTTTTTTCTCTTTAAACAGCCATCCTAAGGCAAGAAATATTAAAGTTTCAGGGAATTTAGTTATTTCTTTAATTTCCGAAACCTGTAATACTTTCTTGTCCAGTATCAGGTTCCAAATTGCTTTTGCATCTATTTTAATATCATCAGCTAACATAACATCGAGTTTTTTAGGTTATAGCTTACAAATATACACAAAAAATTTGACTAATTCTGATTTTTTAACAAATATTAACTAATAAATGAACTATATTCATATATTATCTCATTTTAAAATAGTAAAAAGCTAATATAGATATAGTATATAATAACTAATACAAATAGTATTGTAAAATGAGAAAATTATTTATTGCTCGTCAGTAACTTATTCTACGTATTTCCTTTTTCGTTCAATTAAAGCAATTTCCCCATTACTGTTTTATTTTTTATTTCTTTTATAAAGAGTCTTATACACAAAAAGTTTATAAATTATTTCATTGAATTTTACTTACCCTTATTAAAATACTGATAAAAAAGACACTTATTTTTATAGAGCTATTGCAATTTTTATTGCAACC
>JAVBRH010000157.1:0-8174 GCA_031548225.1 Apibacter sp. | reverse complement strand
ACACTTTAAACACTTTTTATTCCCATCTCTAAAAACAACTGTTTAAGACAGAGTTTTCTTGCCTTATTTAAGATTCCTTTTTCTTTTTGAGTACATCCAGATTGGAAAGAAACATCTGTTCAGGTTGGTCTTTTTTACTGATTTTGTCTTAAAAATCAATAAAGGAAAAACAACACCAAAAGCTAGAGCTAAAAGTGTAAATCCCGTTTGGGTTGCCTTTTCAAGCATTTCAGCCAGATAACTAAACTGAAGGGTATTTCCCTCTTTCAAAGTTATCACTCCAATAAGGGAAATCATAAATTCATATCCCGATCTCCCCGGGATCATATTGATCACCGCCGGAATCGTAAACACAATGGGCGGAGTATGTACTTTATGGGCAAAATAAACACCTAAAATCCCAACCAGACTGGCGGCAATAAAGCTGGCAAAAACGATTTGATTATCAAAATAATACACTAACAAAGTCCGGCAACTAAATCCTATTGCGCCTAAAAGACCTACCGCCCACATGGATCGTTTAGGAGTGCGGAATATAACAGCAAAACCTATGGATACCCACATAGACCAAAATATCTTTTCCCAGACAGAAACTGTTCCGGAAACAGTAAAAAAATTAATTAAATCCATAACCAAATAAAAACAATGATAAAAACAATCCCATGGCAATAACAAGAAGCAACATAGAACCATATGCTCCACGCGCAATTCCCAATATCACATAACCCTCCAGAATATCAATAAAAGAGTTAATAAGAGGCACACCCGGAATTAAAAACAGTACACTGGCAGCAAAAGCGCTGTTCAGGTCAAACCCTGTTGATATCCGAAAAATATTAACAACCGATACCGCTGTGAAAGAAGCCGCTGCAAAAATAATAAAAATATTAAACTTCTTCCCAATTAGAACCTGTCTTACCATTAACCCCAAGGCTGTAGCCAGGAAAGTAATAAAAAACTCCATCCAGCTTCCACCCAAAATCCGGCTCAAGCTGGCTCCGGCCAATCCTACAAAAAACCAAACAGACAGTTTAGAATAATGTTTGACTTTTTTAATTTGTTTAAATTGTTCATTAACGCTTTCTGCATCCATGCTTTCATGAATCGCTCTCCAGGAGAGAATGCTGATCTCGGAAACGATTTCAAAATTTACTCCAACATGAGGAATTGCCCGGACAATCGTATGTACCTCATTGCTTTCTTTATTCCGTACGCTCAATACAGCTCCGGAAAGCGAAAAGAAAAAATCTGCTTCATACCCTAAAGCATTTGCAATTCTCTGAGAATTTTTCATGGTCCGTGAAGTATTCGCCCCGTTCATCATTAACGTAATGGCGATTTCCGAAAGCATTTCACTTACAAACTTTATTTTTAATGAAGAATCTTCCATAAAAAAATTAAAAAGCAATTACAAAATTATAAACAAGGAAGGGTAAAGTAAGATAAAAATGCCTAAACATGACAACAATCACAAATATAGTATACTTTTTGTGGTAGATATTAAATATTTAGCAAGGTTATTGCTTAAACTTATTTAGTGTAATAAATAATAGGTTATGAAAAATTTAGTGTTGATTTCTTTGACTTTTGTATTATTAACCGGATGCCAGACGAATAACCTGGCGGTGGATTACGACAATGCCTATAATTTTACGGCAGTAAAAACCTATAACTACTATTTAGACAACCGACTTCAGTTAAACCGGATTGACAGTGCTAATTTTATGGGGGCTTTAGATCAGACCCTTCAATCCAAAGGGCTAGTACGGAATGTCAGTAATCCTGATATTAATATAGCCATACAGGTAATGAGCCAGGCACAAGACCAGACTAGTAGTATAGTAAATTTAGGTGTGGGAGGAGTTAGCGGATGGTTTGGAATGGGAACCAGCGTAGGTATTCCTATAAGAAATAAGGTAATCGGATATTCCATCCAGATTGATTTTGATGATGCAAAAACCAAAACACTGATCTGGACAGGAAAAACTTATAAATCCCATTCGTATAACGCTTCTTCAGATACGAAAACCTCTTTTTATAAATCCAATATTCAGTCTATATTAAAGAAATATCCACCACAGGCCCAGTCTAAAAAGAAAAGCAGTTATTATAACTAAGCTTTAGAAAGAATTATAAACTCTATAAAAACGGAGGAATATTAAATATTCCTCCGTTTTTTGTTCCTACAGGTTTTCATTTCTCTTGACACCTCTTCCAATACGGGTTATATATAAAAACCAATATACTTTATTCTTTGCATACAATAAATTTTCAAAAAAGCAATCATTATTAAAAACAATACAATTTATTTTATTTTGAGTTTTTTAAAATAAATTCATTTTAACAGATAAATTCTCAATAAATTTAGCTAATCATTGATATAAAAACAATATATAGGGGGAAATAATTGATTATATAGTGTTTTAATGATATAAATCATATTATTGATTATATTATTTTTTATAAAAATATTATGTAATTTAGCGCAACTAATTTATATCACAATTTACTTAAATAATGGATTATCAGAGGAAAAGATCTTTATCCAACTATTTTTCCAAATTAGATGTTCGGGTACTTTTAGTATTTATTATTTTAATTCTCCTGGCTCTATTTATTTTCCTGTTCCAGCTCTACAGGCATGTTGACTGTAGTCAGGTTGACTTTCTTATAGATGCAGAAAGAAAACAGGTAGGAGAAGTTATAGAATTTAAAGACAGAACACCTAATGCTAAAAGTTGGAAATGGGATTTTGGAGATAGCACCCCTAAAGTGTCTGATAGAAACCCTTTGCATAAATATGCAAAAGCAGGGGTCTATACTATTACTTTAGAGGTAAACGGTTCCTGCACCCTTCAAAAAATTGTTGAAATACGTGATTTAGGGAGAATCGTTGATTCCATGAAAGTCCCTAAAATTATAGTCCCCACAGTGGTGGTGGTGGGCCAGCCTGTTGAATTTTATTACAATTATAGAAGTGAAACTTTTTCCTGGGAATGGAGTTTCGGAGAAACAGGACAAATGGATAATACCGCAGAGTTTCCTACTTATGTATATAGTACTCCCGGGGTTAAAAAAGTCACTTTAGTTATAAACGGAGATGTGCCCCATATAGCAACCAAGGATATATATGTAAAACCAAGAAAACTCACCGTAACCAAGACAGATACCATAAAATCGTATGTTTACGAAAAAGATCCCAATTTGTTCCGTTTACCAAAGGGAAATCCGCAAAAAGATCCTATGGAGGAGTTTTTAAGGAGTATACCGGGAGTTCCAAACTCAACTCCTGTACAGCAGAAAGTCAAAAATGCCGAAGATAGCAAAGCTCCGGATATCTCTGAAAACCAATTTAAATTATTACTGTTAGATGTAGCTAAACAAAGTAAAACAAAAGAAGATTTTGGCAAATACACCTGTGAAAATTATGACTTTCCTGTAGTGAAGAACAATAAGGAAATAATACCGTTCTCAGAATTTTGCGACAAAATTCAAGATAAAAAGATAAAAATAGAGACTTTAAGATTGACAAAAAATAACAGGAATTGTGTTGAAGGCCTCAATATTAAATATAAAGTGAAAAAAGCCCTGATTTGGGTTTCCGACTAAATAAGAATAGAAAGTATGCAGAAAGATGTTGTTTTTCATGAAGAATTATATATGGCGCTGGAAATAGCGAAAAAACATGCCATAGAAAACAGAAACTCGGAGTATGGAGCTTCCCACCTGCTCAAGGCAATCCTTCACCGGGATTTGTCTTTGCTGAAAGAGTTGGAAGCGATGCAAAAAGACGTCTTTTACATAGAAGAATGGGCAGAAGTTAGAATTGATGATACACCTAAAGCTACCAAAGTGTCTCAGCCCAACCCGGATGAGGGTATAGATAAAATCATACAGGAAGCAGACGAAATAAGGGATATTTTAGGGAAGGAAGAAGTGGACTTATATTGTATTATGGTTGCTTTAGCCACTCCCGGAGTAGGATTTAGTTTCGACCAAATGAAAAGCTTTCCTATTAACCGAACTGAGTTATTAACAGAGCTTGGGGAAACAAAACCGGTTCTTGATGAAGAAAGGGAAAATGCTACGTTCTCAATAAAATACCTGTATAAATATTGTAAAGACAAATTAGTACAGGCAAAAAAGAATCCCAGAAATGTAGTAGCAAGGGAAAAAGAACTCAAAGAAATAATAGAAATAATCTGCCGGTTTTCCAAGCCCAATGTGCTTTTACAAGGATATCCGGGAGTAGGGAAATCCGTGTTGATAGATGGATTCGTTAATCTGATTATAAAAAAACAAGTCCCGGATAAATTAGTAAAAACCAAGGTTTATGAATTAGACTTAGGAACTTTAATTGCCGGAGCTTCCTATAAAGGAGAAATTGAAGACCGGTTAAAGAAAATTTTACAGGAACTTAAAACCTATCCTCAGGTAATTCTGATTATCGACGGAATTCACGTTTTACTTGATAAAAATAGTGATAATGCCGGAATCTCAAGTATTCTGAAAAGTGAACTTTCAGGGAATGCCGGATTAACTCTGCTTGTTACCACAACAGTAGATGAATACACCAAAAAAATTGAAAAAGACGAAGGATTGTCAGGAATGTTTGAAGTTCTAAAGGTAGAAGAACCTGATGAAGAACAAGCATTCAGAATAATAAAATCTGCCCTGCCTTCCTATCTGGCTCATCACGACATAAAAGTAACGGACGAATCAATAACCGAATCCATCAGATTGTCCGGAAGATATTTAAAAGAAAAAAGTCTGCCGGAATCTGCCCTGAATTTATTGGATCGTACCATGTCTGTAATAAAAACAGCCGGAGTGTCCTTTTTAAAAGAAAAAGAAAGCCTTCAGAAAAAGCTGGAGGAGATTAAAGAGAACAATAAAGAGGATCAGAAATTTGAGTTAAAATGGTTTTGGGAGGATCTGAAAAAGAAGGCTCAATACCTTATAATTCAGGAAAAAGAAACTCAGAAAGACTTCGATCATACCTTAAACGGAGAACTATTTACTTATTTGGAAGGCTTGTTGGAGAAACTCTCGGAAATGGCTATTTCCAAAAAAGAACATATTGAACCCATTGATCTGGCTGCCGTAGTTGCTCAAAAAACCGGAATTCCGTTAGGAAAATTACATTCCGAAGAAAAAGACCGCCTTCAAAATATGGAGGAAATTCTGAGAAAAAGGGTGGTTGGACAGGATTATGCAATCCAGGTAATTACAGAAGCAGTATTGGAGTCCCGTTCAGGGTTAAGTAAGGCAGGCCAGCCTATCGGATCATTTTTCTTTTTAGGCCCTACGGGAACAGGTAAAACCGAGTTAGCCAAAACCTTAGCCGACTTTTTATTTCAGGACGAACACGCCATTATCCGTTTTGATATGTCGGAATTTAAAGAAGAACATTCAGCGGCATTGCTATACGGAGCGCCTCCAGGATATGTCGGGTATGAGGAAGGTGGATTGCTGGTAAATAAAATCAGGCAAAAACCGTACTCTATTGTTCTGTTCGATGAAATAGAAAAAGCCCATACTTCCGTTTTTGATGTTTTTCTTCAGATTATGGACGAAGGAAAATTGCATGACCGTTTAGGAAAAGAAGGAGATTTTTCCAATGCCTTAATTTTGTTTACTTCCAATATAGGTTCCCAGTTTATTGTGGATTCTGTGAATGATGGAAAAGGACTGACTTCATCCAACCGGTTGATGGAAATCATGTCCCATCAGTTCAGACCCGAATTTTTAGGACGGTTAACTGAGATCATTCCATTTGGTCCTATCAGCAAAGAAAATGCAATGGGCATATTTGAAATCCATTTGAAAAAAGAACTGTTAGACCTGGCAGAAGGACTGAACATCAACTTAAACATATCTGAAGAAGCAAAATCATTCCTGGTGGATAACGGATTTAATGCTACTTACGGAGCCCGGCCATTGAAAGGAATTATACGCTCCGAATTAAGAAGACCGATGGCTAAAAAAATCATTTCAGGAGAATTTAAGGAAGGGGATGCGATAAAAGTAAGTTTAGAAAACAACAATTTGAAATGGACTAAAAAAGCATAAAAATTATTAACTAAAAAAACAGAAGATTCTATGTTATCAAACTTTGGAATTGGAGGAAATGAAGTGCCTCTAGATGCAAATGAAGCAATTCTCGAAATTGCACAGAACCGAACTTTAATAGCTCAAAAGCTAACAGGACAAACCCCTGTCAGACCAGAAATAGTTGAAGGATTATTCACGATTGAGCAAGTATTTGAACATTTTAAACCGGAAGTTAAAGTAAACTTTGAAGATGCTGAAGGAGCAACAAAATTTGAAGAATTAAAATTTAAAAACTTAGGAGATTTTGGAATCAAGGGAGTTACCGCTCAAAGTAAATTTCTTACGGATTTACAAATGGAAAAAGAACAATATCAAAAAATAATCAAACAATTGAAAACCAATAAGGTTTTAAAAGCAGCCCTGGAGGATCCGGATGCAAAAGGAGCTCTTATTGAGACAATAGAAGGATTAATTAATGAATTAAATCAAAAATAATTATGGCTAGAGAAGATGTAAAAGCACAAGTTCAGGCAAGAGATGTAGCAGTTGCCGAACCGGGTAAGAAAATTACCATCCAGAAAGGAATCGATAAACTAGCCAAATTCGGCGGGTTTGATTTATTGGAAGCATCCATTGAAAATGTTCAGAATATGAATCCTGAGCGTAAGGCCAGACGCCAGATTTTCCTGGGAGATGTTAATAAACAGGAAGAAAGAACAGCCCTTAAGAAAACGTTGGAACTTTGGATGGGAGTATTGAAAAACAATACCAATCTGACCGATATGGTTGCCCAAAGTGAAGATAAAAGCAAAGTGGCTGAAAAAACTTTATTGAAAAACCTGGCTGTTGCTGTTAAAGAAACAGAAGAACTGGAGAAAGCATACAGAACCATAGCTTTGTTTTATAAAAACACGGAACAGGATAAAGTTAAAAACATATCTATTGTTAATGCGGAATTGGATCAATTAACCGATTTGGACAATACACGGTTTATTGATGCTATTCACAACGAATTGGTAGACAACTACGATCGTTTAGATCTTAAAAATAACTACGGACTGGTTGTAATTCCGGGGTATTTAGGTAGTAACAAAGTGGTGGAGAAATGGGCGAAAATCTCACATGAAAACAAAGTAATGCTGGTTACAGACTTTGCTCACCTGGATGAACCGGATGACGTAATGGAAATGTTTGACGAAGCATACCTGACAGGAGGAGATATTTACCGTTCCAATGTATTAATGACTTGCAACTGGCTGGTAGGACGTGGAAAATTCGATGAAATAGAAGAAATAGACGACTTGTATGTACCACCGTCTGCAGCCTTAGCCGGTAAAATCTACGGAACTTTAATGTCTCAGGTTACAGCTGGTAAAAAATTCGGAGGAATTAACGAAGTGGACGGGGTAAAATTTGACCTGAAAAAAAGCGAAATAGCCAATTTGGAAAATATGGGATTGATTCCTATGGTAAACGAATACGGAAAAGTAATGGCTTTCTCAGGAAAAACCCTGTTTAACGGAGATAACTTAGGGCTTCAGACCTATTCTGTAGTCCGGGTATTTGACTATGTTACCAAAGTATTGATGGACTTCCTGAACCGCAGGGCTTTTGAAAACTTTACAGCAAAAACCCGTAAAGAAATCATGAACCAGATTGTACGCTTTTTGGATAGCATCACAGGGCCAGATAAACTTATCGAAAATTTTGAAGTAAGAAGATTTGAACAGGATCCGATCCAAAAGGATCGTATTTATCTGGATATTCATATGAAACCTTATTTCCCTGCCAAAAATTTCATGATAAAAATGGATGGTCACAAAGGAGATGATGGTCATAATGAATGGGACACCGAGTACGAACAAAAATAACAGGTACAAATAAACAAAGAAAGGAGAGCTTTTTCTCCTTTCTTTAAAAAATAAATTTATGAGGTATAAAGGCAAAATTTTCATCTTGTTTTTACTTATAAATGGGAGTTTTTTATTTTCCCAGAATACTCAGTCAAATCAGGCCGCTGCCGGAATGACAAAGATCACTGATGACACCCTGGTTACAAGGGTTGTAGATTGTAATGTATTATTTACATTGAATAACAGGAAAGTAGATCGGCTGGATAA
>JAVBRH010000317.1:0-3783 GCA_031548225.1 Apibacter sp. | reverse complement strand
CTGATCCTATGGTTAATTTATAAACCGGTTTTTTAAGTACTGAAATACCAACTTCATTTATACAATCAGTATAATTCTCCAATAAAAAATCAGTCAGCTTTTTGGGATGTATATATCTCTTGGTAAAATTTTCTTCCAGACTTAAATCTCGCTCCAACTCGAATATTTCTAATTCAATGGACATAACACTATATTTTTCACAAAGATATTTAAAAAAAGAAAAAAATCATTAATTACATTTGTAAATCACATTTGTAAACTAATGATTAAAGAAGTATCTATGCGCAACATGACAAAATGACTTATTTCTTCACTACAGTATACTATTTATACATTATTAAACATTAATTATATAATTATCAGCTATTTAACCATAATTAATTAAATCAATATATTAAATTAACTTTAATCCTATCAACCTGTTAACTATAATTATTATTTCTTAAATTTGTATATGTTATGCTTGTTTACATTTGTAAACAATTAACATTTGTAAACTATGGATATTAATAAACGAATAATTACCCTGATAGAGATTTTAGGCTTATCCCCTGGAGAGTTTGCTGACAAAATCAATGTACAACGTTCAGGAATTTCTCATATTACCTCCGGCCGGAATAAGCCCTCTTTAGATTTTTTAGAAAGAACACTCAGTGTTTTTCCTGAAATAAATACAGAATGGCTGATTTTGGGAAAAGGAAAACCTTTAAAATCTCAGATAGAGACTGAAAAAGAAGAAGTAAAGGTCTTTTCTGATGATAAAAATGAGAATCCCCTACTCTTTCCTATGGAAGATTTTATTGAAGAACCGGTAGCCGAAAGTAAGGTAGAATCCACTTCTTCAGAAAGAAAACATATAGAATTAGAGAATAAGGAAAATAGGGCTTATAAAGAAGAAGATGATGAAAAGAAAGAAATAAAAAAGATTATTATCTTATATAAAGACCATTCTTTTGAGGTTTTTGAAAGTTAAATCCATAAAAAAAGAGATTATTTTAGAATAATCTCTTTTTATTTTTTGATGAAGGGTAAAATTATGCGTCTTTAATTCTCGCTTTTTTACCTCTAAGTTTTCTAAAGTAGTAAATTCTTGATCTACGCACTTTACCTCTTCTATTAACTTCAATTTTTTGAAGAGCAGGCATATTGATAGGGAATACTCTTTCTACTCCCACATCACCACTCATTTTTCTGATGGTGAAGGTTTTGGTAGCACCAGCTCCTTTTACATGAATAACAACACCTTTAAAGAACTGAGTTCTGGTTTTGTTACCCTCTTTAATTTCGTAGTAAACGGTCAGAGTATCTCCTGCTCCAAACTCAGGAAATTCTTTTTTTGTAATGTACTTGTCTTGTACGTACTTGATTAATGGTTCCATTTAAATTATAACTAGTTAAGATTGACCAACATTCACGGCCTTCGTCAGAGGTTAATCAACAGGATGCAAAATTAATCATTTTATTCAATTCCACAAATATTTTTCCAATTAAAAACAAAAACTGCCCGGTTATTCCAGGCAGTTTTGATTTAATATCTGATTATTTTATTTTTTCTTGGCAGCTTTGTCTATTTTATCCTGAATTTTCTTAGCTCTTTTCTCACTGTCAGGGTGAGAAGAGAACATTCTGGATTTCAAACTTTTATCAGCACCTGCTTCTTTTTCCATTTTTGCGAATTTTTGGAAAGCAGTAACTAAAGCTTCCGGATCTTTTCCATTAGCTACTAAAAATTTGTATGAATAGTCATCCGCATCTGATTCCTGGGTTTGAGAGAATTGGGAACCTAAAAATTCCTGAGTTACTTTCCCTGCTTCTGTCTGCATTAAACCGGAAACTGTACCTGAAGAAGAACCCGCATATTTCGCTGCTGCTTCAGTTAAAAGAGCCTGCTTGTATGCTTTTTTGGAATGTCCTAATTTAACATGTCCTATTTCATGACCGATAATTCCTAACAATTCGTCATCAGTCATAATATCCATAAGAGATGAAAATACCCGTACACTTCCGTCAGGGCAGGCAAAAGCGTTTACATCAAGTACGTAATACACTTTATAATTCAGGTTTAAACCATCGTAATTCTTATACGGACCAAAGATTTTTTCCAGTCTTTCAGCATACGCTTTTTTCTTTTTATCTTTATCTTTAGTTGTACAAACCGGATTATTTTCATCCATCCATTTTACGGATTCAGCTGCTGCAGAGGCTACTTCAGCATCTGATACGGTAAATGCTTTCACAGCGCTTGTGGCAGCATCTATTTTTCCTTTATTGATTTTGATTTGGGCATTGTAGCTTGTCACAGCAAAACATGCAACAGCCATAGTTAATAAGATCTTATTCATAATTTATAAATTCATTAGAATTAATACCAGTACAAATATGTGAATTTTTTTTAATACTACATATATAAATTACGAATTAATATCAGTAATTCCTATTTCATCTATGTTGTAGCTTCTGCCTATTTCTTTTACCACTATACATCCGGATAAAAGGTCGTGTAAACACTGCTTTCTGTCTGAAAAAAAGAAAATAAAATACCCGACAAAAAAGGTGAAAATATTCAGATAGTTTCCGAAAAATCTTCCTGCCGCCTGTCCGAAAGTAACCTTTTGTCCGTCTGTACTGATAACTTTAATTCCGAGTGCTTTCTGACCTATAGTAGCCTGGTCATTACCGCTTTGTAAGAATCCCCAGTACAACAAGCCGGGAACAATGGGAACAATAGTATTAGGGATAATAATAATGATAATGTCTAAAAGCCGTGCCAGAAAACGTTCCGAAAATGAAGCATAATGATAGTGTATGGTTTCGTCATCCATATCAAGGGTTATGGTCTTATTCGGATAGAAATTGATTTTGCTAAACATTTTATAAAGAGCGATTAAAACTAACTTTTTTACACATTAAACCGGAAATGCATCACATCCCCGTCTTTTACAATATATTCTTTTCCTTCTACCGATAATTTTCCGGCTTCTTTTACTTTTGCTTCCGATCCGTATTGCACAAAATCTTCATATGCAATTACTTCCGCCCGGATGAATCCTTTCTCAAAATCGCTGTGAATTACTCCGGCAGCCTGCGGAGCTGTCCAACCCTTTTGTATAGTCCAGGCTCTTACCTCTTTCACACCCGCTGTAAAATAAGTCTGTAAATCCAATAAATGATATGCCTGGCGGATCAACCGGTTTACTCCTGGTTCTGTCAGTCCCAGTTCTTCCAGAAAAATCTGTCTTTCTTCATAGGTATCCAGTTCCGATATATCCGCTTCTATCTGGGCTGCAAGTACTATTACTTCCGCCTTTTCATTTTTCACCCTTTCTTTTACCTGCTCCACGAACTCATTTCCGTTTTTAGCAGATTTTTCATCTACATTGCATACATAAAGAATAGGCTTAAATGTAAGTAACTGAAGTTCTGCAACAACAGGAAAAGTCACATCATCCGTTTCAAATTCCCGGGCGTTCTTTCCTTGTTCAATAAATGCCTGCAACTTTTCCAGAACGGAAACTACCAGTTGTTCTTCCTTATTTCCGGCTTTAGCTGCCCGTCTGGATTTTTCAAACTTTTTTTCAATCGTTTCCAAATCCTTTAATTGCAGTTCTATATCAATGATTTCCTTGTCCCGAACCGGATCGATACTCCCCTCGACATGTGTGATATTATCGTCCTGAAAACATCTTAAAACATGGATAATTGCATGAGTTTCCCGGATATTTGCCAAAAACTGATTTCCTAATCCCTCTCCTTTGCTGGCTCCTTTTACCAACCCGGCAATAT
>JAVBRH010000164.1:0-6667 GCA_031548225.1 Apibacter sp. | reverse complement strand
ATCCTCCTCGGAGTATCATATATTTCCAAAGAAAAATATTTAGTGTAGTTGGAAGCCTTTGCTAAAACAGTTTCTCTATTTCTTATTTTAGAATACATACCAAAGGGATGGCTATATGTTTCACTCTGTTTTTTAAATAGCTTAGCATTATAAAGAGTTAAAGTATCGGAATTTTGTATATAATCCTTTACTCCCTGTTCCGTGGGCTCGTTTTTTGTGATATTAAACACATATATAAAATAGAGAACTCCCAGAATATTTATAAAGGCTATGGCTATAATTAAAGCGGTCTGTTGTTTCATCACTTTAGATCTGCACGCTGTAATTCCTCACTGCTGCGATTATTTTACCTTTGCCTAATTTATTATGACCTTAATCTCTTTTTAAAACTCATTGCTGAATTGTTGCAACATACGGATATCATTTTCCGTGAACATCCGGATATCTCCTATCTGGTACATAAGCATCACAATCCGCTCTATTCCCATACCAAAGGCATAACCGCTGTATTTTTCCGGATCAATATTCACATCTCTCAACACATTAGGATCCACCATTCCGCAACCCAGAATTTCCAGCCATCCGGTACCTTTGGTAATCCGGTAATCCGTTTCCGTTTCCAGTCCCCAATACACATCCACTTCCGCACTGGGCTCAGTGAAGGGAAAATAAGACGGACGCATCCGTATTTCCGATTTTCCGAATAACTCAGAAGTAAAATATTGCAAAGTTTGTTTCAAATCGGCAAAAGAAACATGAGTATCAACATACAGCCCTTCGATCTGATGGAACATACAATGAGCACGGGCAGAAATATCTTCATTACGGTACACCCTTCCCGGAGAGAGAATCCGGATAGGCGGACGGTTATTTTCCAGATACCGGATCTGTACGGAAGAAGTATGGGTTCTTAGTACCTTGTCCGGATTTTTTTCAATAAAAAACGTATCCTGCATATCCCTTGCCGGATGATGTTCAGACATATTCAATGCGGTAAAATTATGCCAGTCGTCTTCTATTTCCGGCCCATCTGCAACGGAAAATCCTATTTTTTTGAATATGTTGATGATTTTATTTCTAACTATATTGATTGGATGGCGGCTTCCTAAATTCAGGGGAATCCCCGGCCGGGTAAGGTCTAATTCTTCTCCGGAACTGCTTCCGGCGCTTAAAACCTCTTTTAATATTTCTATTTTCTGGGTAACTTCCTGTTTTAAATTATTGATTTGCTGCCCAAATTCCTTTTTCTCGGAATTAGGAACTTCTTTGAATTTTGAAAACAAATCATTTAAAATTCCTTTTTTTCCTAAGTATTTAATCCTGAATTGTTCAACTTCTTCCTGTTTACTTGAAGTAAATTTTTCAACTTCTTTCAGATAATTTTTGATATTTTCTATCATCGGGTAGTTTTTCTAAAAAATGGATATACAGTCATTACTTGTGCAAAAATAAAAAAAGAAAATCGTTTAAAAAATCTTATTTTTTCTTTCTGTCTGCTCATTCACCGTAAAAACAGACTTTCAGGATCTGTTTCATGTATAATACATTGTGGCATAACCGGTTTATTTCTCTTAAAATTAAAAAAGGGAAGGATTAGTGACAATAAGGGAAAGAAAATTTTCTTTGTATATGCTGTTAAGCGCTTAAATGGTATAATTATTGTACTTACGCCAAATAGAATAAAATTTATACTTTTTATATAATAGTAAATAAATAGAAACCAAAGATATGGAAAATATTGACAATAAAGATTTGGATGAGGAATTCAGAGTTTTCAGGAATGCAATCCTTGAATTTGCCACAACGGTAAAAAACGATACTCAGTTGCATATATATATCAAAGAATCAAGAAAATACATTGAATTTTTGATAACTTATTATCTGAGGCTTGGTAAGCTCGGTCTGGTTAAACAACGAATCAATGAACTGGATAGGGAACTTCTGGACGAAATAGAAAGAATGGAACAGAAAATAGGATAAATTTTACAACTAAAAAACTTTGATAAAATCCTTAATTAACTTAATTTTCCACTCTATTTTTTTCTAATTTTTTTACTTTGCTTATACATTAAGGCAATCATTCCGTCGGCTGCTCCTATTTTAGGTATATAGATCCGGGTAGCATGAGCATATTTCATGATAGAATCATAGATAAGCAACGCAGGAACAATAACATCAGCACGGTCCGGTTTCATATTGAATTTTTCTATCCTTTCCTCATAAGTCAGATTCTTTAAAACTTCATATTGTTGATGAATATACGATTGTGAAAGAAACTTTCCTTCCTCTTTTCCTGAATTTTTAAATATGTAGTTAATATTCCCTCCGGAGCCTATTAATTCTATATGTTTTCCCTTTGCTATTTTGCTTATCCACGGTTTTACCGTATGAAGAAGATACTCTTCATCTATTTTCTTATCTAACAGACGCACAGTGCCTATGGGGAAAGACTGGCTGTGAAGCACCTCTCCTCTGTTAAGCAGGGATACTTCCGTGCTTCCTCCTCCCACATCCACGAAAAGATAATAATTATCGGACTCGGATTTCAGAAAATTTTTGAGTTCGGTACTGAATATGACTTTGGCTTCTTCTTCCCCTGAAATCACTTCTATTTCCACACCGCTTTTTTCCTTTATGCTTTTTATTACTTCCTGCGAATTTTTTGCTTCCCGCATGGCGGAAGTTGCAAAAGCCCTGTACCGGTCAACATTATAAACATTCATTAATAGTTTATAAGCCGACATGGCATCGGTTAACCGGACGGTTGTTTTTTTCGAAATTTTTCCTTCCATAAAAACATCCTGGCCCAAACGTATGGGAACCCTTACCAGACTGGTTTTATTAAAGGTAACGGCATCAGGAGTTTCATAAATAGTATTTATAAGCAGTCTCACAGCATTGGAACCTATATCTATTGCTGCATAAGTGTATATTTTCATCATTTGTTCAATTCTTTTATATATTCATAAATACTTTCCTGGGAACGGTTTTTCTTTTTCCTGTTTTTTTGATAAGGCTCTTCCAACCCTTCCTGTATAAGTCTTCCTTTCACATTATCCTCAAATCCGAAATTGAAAATATCCATGATTTCCTTTTTATTTTGAGGGCTGATTACCGGGCAGGCCACTTCTATCCGGTGATCCAGATTTCTCGCCATAATATCCGCAGAAGAAATGTACAGGATATCATCCCCTGCATTTTTAAACCAGTAGAATCTCGGGTGTTCCAGAAAACGATCTACAATGCTCACGACTTTTATATTATCGCTTAATCCGGGGATTTCCGGAATTAAAGAGCAGATTCCCCGCACTACCAGCCTCACTTCCACTCCGCTTTGACTGGCTTCATATAAGTAATCTATGATTTCCTTGTCGCAAAGGCTGTTTACCTTGATGTTGATTTGTGCCGGAAGTCCTTGTTTTTTATTATGGATTTCCCTCTTTATTCCCAATACGATTTTTCTTCTCATACCCCAGGGACTTACTACGATATCTTTATAATGTTTTACCAGGTAGTTCGCATTGAAAAAGTTAAAAACTTCATCTACCTGTTCAACAATGGCCTCATTTGCCGTGAAGAGAGTAAAGTCGGTATAAACCCGCGCAGTTCCTTCATGAAAGTTACCAGTGGAAACAAAGGCGTATTTTTCCGCTAAGCCTCTTTGAGGCTCTCTTTCCACTATTCCAATCTTGGAATGAACTTTCAGGCCGGGAACCCCGAAAATTACCCGTACTCCTTCGTCCTGTAGCTGCCTTGACCATTTAATGTTATGGGCCTCATCAAACCGGGCACGAAGTTCCAGTACGGCAGTTACCTCTTTTCCGTTTTTCGCGGCATTAATTAAAGCACTAAGCACTTGCGAATCATCTGCTACCCTGTATATGGTGATTTTTATTTTCTTTACCTTAGGATCAATGGCTGCTCCCCTGAGAAATTTCAGAAAAATGGAATAATCGTAATAAGGAGTGTAAATCAGGGTGTCTTCTTTGGAAAAAGCTTTAAAATAGTTTTTTTCCCGTTTTAATATTTTAGGGATAACCGGAGTTATCTTTTTGTATTCCAAATCTTTTCTTCCCAAAGTCGGAAAATTCATAAAATCCTTTTTGTTATGATACTTTCCCCCGGGAGCAAAACTATCATACTCATCCAGACCGAACATTCTCTTTATGAACTTAAGCGTCTTTTGATTCATAGTTTTGTCGTACACCAGACGCACAGGCATTCCTTTTTGTCTTTCTTTAAGAGCACCCGCCACACTTTCCATATAACTTACCTGAACGTCGTTATCTATAGATAAATCAGCATCTTTAGTCAGTTTGATAGACTTAGCTTCTATCGTTTCAAATTTAAAAAACTGGAATATATCTTTCAGATGATACCGGATTACATCTTCCAGAAACATCACATAATGTTTATCGTTAATATCCGGCAATACCAGAAAACGGGAAAACCGATCCGTAGGCACTTCTATAAGAGCATACTGCTGACGGTCATCTTTCTTGGTCATAGTTACAATAAGATAAAATATAGTATCCCTCAGATTCAATATTTTATCCCCTTCTTTCCAATAAAGAATAGTAAGGGTATGACTTAATCTATTTTCAAAAAAGTCCTGAACAAAAGGCTTTAAAGTTTCGGGGAGGGTTGTATCATCTACCAGTAAGGTTTTTTCTCTTGCCAGTTCCTTGATAATCTGTCCGTAGAGTTTATCATATTTTTCCTGTTGGTGTACTACCGTTTGGTCTATTTCTTCCAGTAAATCTTTATCCGATTGTTCTTCAACTATATTGTTATACTTACTTTTAAATTGGATCATCCTGACTATATAAGCATATCTTACCTTATAAAACTCATCAAGATTATTGGAATAAATTCCCAGAAAACGAAGCCTTTCCAGTAAAGGATTTTTTTTATCCATAGCTTCCTGAAGCACTCTTGCATTGAACTTTAACCAGCCTATCTCCCTGTTGATATATTTATTCTTCAGACTTTTCATAGTTTTAAAGATACAATTTTATTTTTTTACCGGTTCTTTTGTTATAAATAAATTAACCTGAGTTCAATATAAAAAACAATCCATAAATAACTTATGGATTGTCTGATAAATATCTTATGTAATAAGGATTATATTCCTAATACTTGTATTCTTATTTTTTTGCCAGAATATCATTCAATACGTTGATGGATTCTCTTAAATTAAAATCCTTTTTCATTCCTTTATACCAGTCTTCCCTTTTTGCCTTAAGAACTGTATCTTCCTTGAATTTCACCAGTTCATAAGCAGGTGGATCTATCTTAACCTTTGCATCGAAAGCAGTTTCCTTCTCATATTTCTTCCCCTGTTCCCTTCTTTTATTCATTTCATCCATGAACTTATCATATTTCAATGGAATCTTATTGATTTTTTCCAGTTCCTTGTTCCATTTCCCTATGGCTTCTATAGAAGTTATGTAGGAACTTCCTTTAAGTCTTTCCGCACTTTTGGCTTTTAAATAGGCATTATCAATCTGAGGTGTACCTTTCCATGTAGTATAGGCAGTCGGTGCAATCTGATCCCACGGAAGAGCATATTCCTGAGATTTTTCAAACACATCTGAAAAAGACATTATATCCGGAATTTGAATATCTGAATTTACTCCTTTAAGCTGTGTGGAACTTCCGGTTATCCTGTAAAATTTCTGGATAGTTACTTTTAACGCTCCATATTTATCATCTGCCAGACTGAAACGGTCTAACGGGAATATGGTTTGTACGGTTCCTTTTCCATAAGTCTGGGCAGGGCCGACAATGACAGCTCTCTGATAATCCTGCATAGCTCCGGCCAATATTTCGGAAGCAGAAGCGGAAAGCTCATTAGTCATAAGAACCAGCGGGCCATCCCACACAACCTCTTTTTCCTTGGTTTCCAATACCTTTATTTTTCCATTGGAATCTTTAACCTGTACCACAGGACCTTTTCCTACGAATAATCCGGTAATATCCACTACTTCTGAAAGCGAGCCTCCTCCATTATTTCTCACGTCCATAATCAGACCTTTGATATTCTGTTTTTTGAGCTCGTTGATTTCCCTTTTTACATCGTCGGAACAATCCCTTCCTTTGCTGTTATTCTCCAGATTTACGTAAAATTCAGGTAAATATAAAATTCCGTATTTATCTCCTTTTTCATCTGTAATTATAGCACTTCTTACAAAGGTTTCCTGTATTTCTATTTCTTCTCTTACCAGAGTTACGTTTTTAGTACTTCCGTCTTTCTTTTCCAGGGTAATTACCACTGTAGTTCCTTCTTGTCCTCTGATAAGGCGTATGGCATCATCCAGTAACATACCCACCACATTTACAGGGGTTCCGTTTTTTCCTTGCTGTACTTGAGTAATTTTATCTCCTGCTTCCACTTGTTTCGATTTCCAGGCCGGTCCTCCGATTACCAGTTCTTTAATGGTCGGATATCCTTTATTATCCTGTAAAGTGGCTCCTATTCCTATAATCTTACCGCTCATCGTGGTATTGAAATTATCCTTTTCCCGGGGAGAAAAATACGTGGTGTGAAGGTCAAACACTTCTGTATAAGCATTGACAAAAATGGAAAACAAATCCGATTTTTTTCTCAGGTTTATCTGTCTGAAATATTCTGTCAGGTTTTCTTTCACCTTTTTTACCGCATCAG
>JAVBRH010000105.1:0-3781 GCA_031548225.1 Apibacter sp. | reverse complement strand
TCTACTTTCTGATTTATAAGAACAACGGATGCCTCACTCTGCAATGCTTTATCATAATACTTAGGATGATCTACAAAAACGATTTCTCCTTTTTCTATCCGGTGAATTTCATTGGTACCGTAAATTAAAAAATCATCATCTCCAACATAGCCGGATTGTATTATTGAAGCTATTTCTTTAAGAGTATAGGGCTTAGGAAACTTCATTCTATAAAATAAAGGTATTATTTAACTCTTTCTATATAAGAACCGTCATCCGTATTAATTTTAATTTTTTCTCCTGCTTCTATAAACAAAGGAACTAAAATTCTCGCTCCTGTTTCAATAACAGCATTTTTTAAGGCATTGGTTGCCGTATTTCCTTTTACTCCAGGCTCTGCTTCTATTACTTCCATAATAACACTTGCAGGTAACTCTGCGGATAATGGAACCTCGTCTTCTTCTTTCAAAATGATCATAATTTCTTCTCCAGGTTTCATAAACTGGGAGTTCTCTATCAGATTTTTATCTATATAAATCTGGGAAAAGTCATCATTGTTCATAAAATGAAAACCATTCTCATCGTCATACAGGTATTGATATTTTCGGGTAATAACCTTTACTTCTTCAATTCTGCTACCTCCGGAAAAAGTATTTTCTATTACTCTTCCTGTAGTCAGTGATTTTAACTTTGTTCTTACAAAAGCAGGTCCTTTTCCCGGTTTAACATGTAAAAATTCTATAACCTTACATATATCATCATTAAAATTGATGCAAAGACCTTTTTTGATATCTCCCATTCCGGCCATAAACAATCTGTTTTTTTATTAGTTAATTTTTATAATCCATTGAATTAAACCCTCTCATTACTCCTCTCATACTCGATTGAATAAACTGAATGATTTCATCTCTTTCCGGAGTAGCTTCAAATTCAGCTTCAACAACAGACAACGCTTGTGTAACATTCATTTTTTTCTGAAAAAGCACCCGGTATATACTTTGTATTTCCGCTATTTTTTCAGAAGTAAACCCTCTTCTCCTCAGTCCTATGGAATTTATACCCACATAAGAAAGCGGATCCCTTGCTGCTTTCACATAAGGAGGAATATCTTTTCGAACCAGAGAACCTCCGGTTACAAACGCATGATTTCCTATAGTACAAAACTGATGAACGGCTGTCATTCCCGCCATAATCACATAATCTCCCACAGTAATATGTCCTGCCAGGGTAGTATTATTCGAAAATATGCAATTATTCCCCACAATACAGTCATGAGCTATGTGTGAATATGCCATCAGTAAACAATTACTACCGATTACCGTTTTCATCTTGTCAAGAGTTCCCCTGCTTATGGTAACACATTCCCTGATTGTTGTATTATCGCCTATTTCAACTGTAGTATGCTCTCCCTGATATTTTAAATCTTGGGGAGGAGCGGAAATTACAGCTCCGGGAAAAATGTTGCAATTCTTACCGATTCTTGCCCCTTCCATAATAGTTACATTAGGCCCTATCCAAGTACCTTCTCCTATCTCAACATCTTTATAGATAGAAGAAAAAGGCTCAATAACCACATTCTTAGCTATTTTAGCGTCAGAATGTACGAATGCTAATGGTTGAATCATTTCTTACTCTTTTGTTTTTACTACTTGTGCCATCATTTCTGCTTCCATTACCATTTGCCCGTTACAATACCCGTATCCCTGCATATGTACAATTCCTCTTCTTATCGGCTCCAATAAATCTATTTTAAAAATTAATGTATCTCCCGGTAATACTTTCTTTTTATATTTTACTTTATCTAATTTAATCAAATAAGTAGAATAATTCTGTGGATCCTCCACATTTGCCAGAACAAAAATTCCGCCTGTCTGTGCCATAGCTTCCACCTGTAACACTCCGGGCATTACTGGCTCCTGTGGAAAATGTCCTACAAAAAAAGGTTCATTTATGGTTACATTTTTCACACCTATGATATGCTTTTCATCTACTTCCAGAATTTTATCTATTAATAAAAACGGTTGACGATGAGGAAGCATTCGCATTATATCGTTAATATTATATACCGGTTCTTTTTCCAGATTAAATTCAGGTATATTTTTTCTTTTAAACAACTTATATAGTTTATTTAATTTTTTAGCAAATTGGGTATTGCAGTGATGTCCCGGTTTAGTTGCTATGATTTTAGCTTTCAGCTTAACTCCTACCAAGGTTAAATCACCCACTACATCCAGCAATTTATGCCGGGCAGCTTCATTCGGATAATATAAAGTAACATTATCCAAAATACCATTAGAGCGTACGCTCACCTCTGGTTGATTGAACACGGTTTTTAGTTTTTCCAGAGTTTCCGGAGAAAGTTCTTTATCTACGTAAACAATTGCATTATTTATATCACCACCTTTTATTAATCCGGCATCCAATAGCATTTCCAATTCATGAAGAAAGCTAAAAGTACGTGCTTTGGCAAACCCATCCTTAAACTCGCTTACATTTTTCATGGTTGCATTCTGGGTACCTAAAACCTTAGTACCAAAGTCCACCATAGTTGTTACCTCAAACTGGTCGGAAGGTATTGCCGTAATTTCTGAGCCTGTTTCCGGATCTGTGTAGGATATGATTTCTTTTATAACAAAATACTCCCGATCTGCCTCCTGTTCTACAATTCCTGCTTCTTCTATTGCTTCTACAAAATATTTTGATGACCCGTCCATAATCGGAGGCTCCGAACTGTTCAATTCTATATATACATTGTCCAGGTCCATGCCCGTTAAAGCCGCTAAAATATGCTCGCAGGTATGAATTTTCACCCCTTTCTTTTCTAAAACCGTTCCTCTTTCTGTTGAGGTTACATAAGTTGCATCTGCTTCAATCGTTGGCTGTCCTTCCAGATCAACTCTTACAAAAACAAAGCCCGTATTTACAGAAGCCGGTTTTATTGTCATGGTAACATCCTTCCCTGTATGGAGGCCTTTACCCTTCAAAGTAAATTCCTGTTTTAGTGTCTTTTGCTTCTCTGACATTACTACTTTCTGTTTTGAGATTTCTTTATCTTATTTGTTCTTTTGTTCTTTTTCTAACTCTTCTATTCTTTTCACTATATCCGGAAATTGTCTGAAATAAACAAAGCTTTTCTGGAATTTCACATATTGCATGGCCGGAGAGCCGTATAATTTTTCTTCGCTGCTTACATCATTATTTATCCCGCTCTGCGCCTGTATAACCACTTTATCTCCTATTTTTAAATGTCCGGAAATTCCTACCTGCCCGCCTATCATACTCCACTTTCCTATTTTAGAGGAACCTGCAATCCCGGATTGGGATGCCATTACTGTATGTTCTCCTATTTCTACGTTATGAGCTACCTGTATCAGATTATCCAATTTCACTCCCTTTCTGATGAAAGTTGATCCTATAGTTGCCCGATCTATCGAACAATTAGATCCGATTTCTACATGATCTTCTATAACTACGTTCCCTAATTGCGGAACTTTTTCATATCCTTCTTTTGTCGGTTGAAAACCGAAGCCATCCGCTCCTATTACTGTTCCTGCATGGATAACACAATTATTCCCCACCAGGCAGTCATTGTAAATTTTAACTCCCGGCCCGATAAAACAATTATCTCCTATTTTCACATTATCTCCTAAATAAGCCTGAGGATAAATTTTAGTATTATTTCCTATTTGTACATTCTCTCCTACGTAGGCAAATGCCCCTATAAAAATATTTTCTCCCATTGTGGAAGATGCTGAAATAAAAACGGGACTTTCAATCCCTTTTTTCTGTGCTTTTATTTCAT
>JAVBRH010000051.1:0-12108 GCA_031548225.1 Apibacter sp. | reverse complement strand
CCCAGATTTCGGAATTATTTACATTGTAGATGTTCTCAAAGCAGGATTTGTCATAATGATGGGTGGCAAAGCCTTCGCAGAATTCACGCTGATATAAATCTTTCCATTCGTAAGCAGCCCAAGAAGGAAGGTGTACCCCGTTGGTAACATAACTGATGTGCAATTCCTGAGGAAGGTAGCCGGAGAACATATCCTTGAACATATCCTGGGATACTTTTCCATGCAGCCAGCTTACCCCGTTGACTTCCTGGGACAGGTTTACCGCCAGGTTACTCATAGAGAATTTTTCGTTACTGTCTTCCGGATGGATGCGTCCTAAGCCGATAATGTCTTCCCAGTTAATCTGAAATCTGTCCGGATAGTGGGAAATATATTTTCGTAATAATCCTTCTTCAAAAGCATCATGGCCTGCAGGAACAGGAGTGTGAGTGGTAAACAGGGAAGAAGATCGAACTACTTCTTTTGCTTCATAGAAAGAAAGGTTGAAGTCTTTCATTATCGTATGTACTCTTTCCAGCCCTGTAAAAGCTGCATGTCCTTCATTGCAATGATATACGTCGGTCGAGATATTTAATTTTTCAAGAATCCGGATTCCTCCAACTCCCAATAATAATTCCTGTTTCAGCCGGTTTTCCCAATCTCCTCCATATAAGTGGTAGGTGATTGCTCTGTCTTCAGGCTGGTTATCTTCTACATCGGTATCTAAAAGGAATAACTCTATACGTCCTACATCTACGCGCCAAACACGGGCATAGACATTACGTCCCGGAAATGCTATCTGAATGGTGACCCAGTTTCCATCTTTATCACGTTGAGGAGTAACCGGAATTTTATCGAATAGTTGCGGTTCATAAACATTTTCCTGTTCACCGCTTGCAGAAAGGCGTTGAGTGAAATAACCGTAGCGGTATAACAACCCTATTCCGGTTATTTTAGTTCCCTTATCGCTGGCTTCTTTCAGGTAGTCCCCGGCTAAAATCCCCAATCCTCCCGAATATATTTTCAGGGAACTGTGAATTCCGTATTCCATACAAAAATAAGAGATATGAGGTCCCGTCATTTGCTCTTTAAAACTCATGTAGTTTCTGAAATGAGAGGAAACTTCCTCCAGTTTTTGTATAAAAACCGGATCTTTTTCCAATTCCTGATAACGGGAATAATTTATTTTGTCAAGTAAGGCGATAGGATTGTGATCCACTTCTCGCCATATTTTCGGATCAATGGATTTAAATAAATCAATGGCTTCCTGATTCCAGCACCACCAAAGGTTTTTGGATAGTTCTTCCAGAGCTATTAATTTTTCAGGTACATTTCTGTGTACCATAATATTGAACCAGTTAGGAGCCGAGTTCTGGTATATTTTCGGCTGATATTTAACAGGCTCAGGCTGAAACTGATAATCGCTGATATCATATCGGTCATCCACCTTTTTAAGAGCATTATGATACGCTTCCAGATAATAGGAAATTAAATTATCCCAAAGGGCACTTTTAGAAATTTCCAATGCATTTTCCTGCATTTCTACCTGTTCCGTTTCATTATACCGGGCATGACGGGTAATGTGAAAAACAATCCGGTTCACCACATTTTCGTCATTGGTATCGGTTCTTTCGATTACGGAGATTGCAGGTCTTTCTTCTTTATAATGTGTTTTTACCCATAATCCGAATCCGGCTAAGGTGGTAGTAATGGTAGGAACTTTAAAAGCAGCGCTTTCTAAAGGAGTATAGCCCCAAGGCTCATAATAAGAAGGGAAAACGGAGATGTTTAATCCTGCCAGAATATCATAATAAGGCATATTAAAGACTCCGTCGTTACCATTCATATAAGAAGGAACAAAGAAAATTTTTACCCGGTCGTTATTGGTATTCAGTAATTCATTTTCACGAATTGCGTGCAATACAGGGTCATAATCAGGCTCATTCAGTGAATGGGTAGTATATTTGTTATTTAAAGGCTTGTAATTATTCTTATCAGATAAATTATTCAGTAGTTGGGAAGAAGGCCCGTGGTGGCCTGCAGGCACTAAGATAAAGGCTATAATTTCACGGGTAAGGGTCTCATCTTTGTTCAGATTTCCCAAAGCCTTTATAAAAACGTCTATTCCCTTGTTTTTAAATTCGTATCTTCCACTGGTTCCCACTAATAAAGCATTACTATCTACAGGGAAACCTAACATAGCTTCAGCTACGTCAATCAATTTTTTTCTTCCTTCTTTTTGTTTTTCAGAAAATGAAGGATCACTGCTTATACAGTCTTGGAATCCGTTAGGAGTAACAATGTCCACAGGTTTTCCTAAAAATTGTTCACATTCCTTTGCTGTGATTTCACTAACCGTAGTGAAACTATCTGCCTGTTGGGCAGAAATTTTTTCCAGCGATTGCTTGGATGCAATATTGAAATTATGAGCAATAGTATCCGGATTATAATTAGTAAGATTATCGTATAGTGGAAGGTTATTTCCTGCAATACTTCGTCCTAAAACAGTTGCGTGAGTGGTAAAAACACAACCCACCTGAGGCATGGATGAACGCAGATACAATAATCCTGCTCCTGTCATCCATTCATGGAATTGCGCAATGATTTTATCGGAAGGGGAGCAATGAAATTTGATATAACTTTCAATCACTTTCCCGGAAGCATAGCTAAATAACGCAGGCTCAATATAATCCCATTGTCCTGAAATAGAATCCAGCTTATAATCTTCCCATAAAACTTTAAATATTTCGTCTTTTTGAGAGAAGAAAGTGGTATAATCTATTAAAATAACGATCGGGCCTTCATTCACTTTCCATTTACCGATACGGATGCGAAGGCCTTCTTCATTGGCTCTTGCTTTCCAGGTCTTCATTAAAATATGATCCTCGATAAACTCGGAATCTATTTCCCTTTCTTTCACAATATCGGGACCGATAAGAATATGTGTGTTTTTCAGTGTCTTTTGTAAAGAGGGGATCTTTGTTGCTACTACGGTATGAATACCCCCTACTTTATTACATACTTCCCAACTTACTTCAAATAAGTAGTCGGGTTTAATAAAATTTTCTTTTGACATAATTTGATTGAATACACTAATTTTACAATTTCCAAAATTAAAGCAATTATTTTAAACAAAAAAAGTTTAATTTATTGGGATACCTTTTTGGCTGTTTTTTTTACAGGAGTGCTTTTTGTTGTTTTTGCCTGTAATGATTTTTTTTCCATATCCATAATCTTGGCAATTTGTAAGGAAGTTAATTCTGCGTCTTTTTTAGGTATAAGTTTAGATATCTTTTCAGCAAGTTCCTTATTCTTCATAAGAGAAGCGATTTTTTTCTCAACCAGAGCATTGGTTTGTATGGTAAGGTCGCTCAGAACATTCATGTAATTAATATAAGCATCATAAGGACTTGAATATACATTCCTGAATCTTCGCGGAGTTCCGTCGGCCAGCCATTTGGTACACATATAATAATAATGGTCGCTGTCCTGCATACGTTCCCAGTTCTCAGTGATTTCCTTATTGTTGATAAATCTTATTTTATTAGCAAGGTTGCATAAAGAAGAGAAAGCATCATTTTGTAAATCATTTCCGAGCCAGATACTCAGATCTCTTTCTTCTTCCGACCATGAAATAGGGTAGGGAACATGAACGGGAGCTACCGCCTGGTGTTTTTTAATGATTTCAGAAGGAGTTAGAAACTCAAAATCGCCCAATTCTAAAACTTGTTTAGGCAAATAACGCATAAACTCAAAAATACCGCTGGATTTATGGTGACGCTCACCAAATGTGATATAATCCATAAACAGGTTTACCACTTCTTCGTGTTCATTTACCTCGGTCAGCCAGTTGGCGAATTTTTCACTGGTAAGCGGCCATTGATCCCAATGGTGGTTGGAAAAATTATACGCTATATCGTGACTTAAATGATAGTTTCGTAATAGTATTTTCAGATTGGAATTTAGGGCATTAGTATAGACATAGTTCGGACTTTTCCATCCCAAAACATGTTTAGCCCCTTCTGTCAGCATGGTTTTAAAACCTAACTTGGCAACCCTTTCCCCGATTTGGTCGGAGTAGATCAATCCGGTAAGCCGTACCGTAGTTGGTTTTTTCCCAAAATGACGTTCAATAGTATCCCGGTGCTTGTATAACTGATGCTCCAGTTCTTTTTCATCCTTTAAAAATGCAAGAGAGTGGGAATAAGTTTCACAAAGAAATTCCACATTTCCCGTGGCCGCCAGTTCTTTAAAACTTTTAAGAGCATGCGGGGCATATAATTCCATAAGTTCAATTGCTTCCCCTGTAACGGAAAAGGACACTTTAAACTGATTTCCGTATTCTTTGAATAAATCCATCAATACCTTATTCATAGGCAGATAACACTGCTCTGTAATTTTTTGAACGTAGGCACGGTTATTAAATTCATCATAATAATGTTCGGAATTACCAATATCGAAAAACCGGTATCGGCTCAGGGTATAAGGTATATGTAATTGAAAATAGAAGCAAATGGACTTTTTCATCTCGTTAAATACTATTTTAAATGGTTCTTAATTAATATATACAATTATTGTTTTCTATTTATTGATCCAAAACTTTCTGATACAGACTTTTCACTGATTTGGCACTATCGTACCAGTTGAGAGAATTGACTTCCCTCATGCCTTTATCTTTTAAACTGTCGGATAAAACCGGATAAGATAACAGGCCATACATTGCATCAGCCAAAGCATCCACATCCCAGAAATTTACTTTAATGGCATTTTTGAGAACTTCAGCTACTCCCGACTGTTCCGAAATAATAACGGGAACTCCTGTTCTCATTGCCTCCAAAGGGGATATTCCAAAAGGTTCCGATACAGAAGGCATCACATAAACATCACTTTCCGCATACATTTTATTCACATCATCTCCGGTTAAAAATCCCGTGAAGGTAAACTTTGTTCCTATACGCAACTTAGCCACCCGTTTTACCATCTGGGTCATCATATCTCCGCTTCCCGCCATTACAAAGCGTACATTGGGGTATCGCTTTAGTACCTTGTTGGCTGCTTCAATAAAATATTCCGGGCCTTTTTGGAAGGTGATTCGCCCTAAAAAAGTAATGACTTTTTCTTTTCCGGGTTTTTCGTTCCCGATTTCTGTTTCTTCTTCTTCTATTTCTTCCCTTCCGGAAAAATCTACCGCATTATGAACGGTAAAAACCTTGTTTTTATCAATTCCGTATCGAAGGGTTACTATATTTTTAGTGAGGTTGCTTACTGTAATTACAGCGTCAGCGGCTTCCATTCCTTTTCTTTCCAAATCATATACTGTACGGTTGACATTTTCCCCGCTTCGGTCAAATTCCGTAGCATGTACATGCACTACCAGAGGTTTTCCCGAAATACGTTTTGCTTCAATTCCTGCCAGATAGGTAAGCCAGTCGTGAGCATGGATAATATCAAAATCATATTCCTGGGCAATTTTGGAAGCGACCAGTGCATACCTCATCACTTCTTCCATCAGGTTGGCTCCGTATTTTCCGGAAAAGGAATACTTTCCACCTAAATGATGAGTAAATGTTTGAGTTTTATTTTCGTGGATTTCCTGCTGGATAAGGTTGTATTCTTCTATCCCCATATAAGGAATAATTCCTGAATTGACGGACAGGAAGCCGACATTAGTCCAAAATTCATCGTTGGAAGAGAAAGTGGAAGGCATTTCCACATCACTGGCATTAATTATTTTGCCAACACTCGAATCTTCATCTCCTGATGCTTTAGGCATCACAAATAATACTTCTACTTCCTGTTGTGCGATTCCCTTGGTCAGGCCATAACATGCCGTGCCCAGTCCACCGGAAATGTGGGGGGGAAACTCCCAACCAAACATTAATACTTTCATATAGGTTCTAAAATTTTTAGGTTAATAATTTTTATTTAGGTTTTTACATTTTTATATTTTTCTGTTAGATCCATAATCCGCAGAATTTCACTTACACTCCATGCCTGGGATATGCTCCCTCCGGGATGGTGAGGCGGATTTCCGTCATAAACTTCACTGATGCTGCATATTCCGTAATTCGTCATGTCCTCTTCAAAAGAGGCGGCTATTTGTTTTGCTTCTTTACAGAAAGATTTTCCGGATAACCGGAAATTGGCTTCCACATAATGGCTTAACTGCCAAACCCAGACGGTTCCCTGATGATAGGCCAGATCCCGTTCGGTTTGACTTCCCCTGTATATCCCTTTATAATCAGGGTGGTTAGGAGAAAGAGTCCGTAATCCTTTCGGAGTAAGGAGTTCTCTTTTTACAATACTTACCACATCACTTTTCATTTCATCATTAATCGGGCTGTAGGGCAGGGAAGCGGCAATAATCTGATTGGATCGGATATCCAGGTTTTGACCTCTCTCATCCACATAGTCTGCCAGATATTGAAAATCTTCGTTCCAGAATGTTCTGACAAAATTTTCTTCAATATGGGCGGGCAGGTTTTCCCATTCCTGGATAAATTGTTTATCGTTGTTCTCTTTAGCTAATTCTAGGGTAAATCGTATGGCGTTGTACCAGAGAGCGTTGATTTCTACTACATAACCGGCCCTTGGCGTTACAGGATTTCCATGAATAACCGCATCCATCCAGGTAAGAGCCTTTCCGTTTTCTCCGGCCCAGATTAATCCGTTTTCATGCATTCGCATGTGGTGCAGCTGCCCGCTTCTAAAAACATCCAAAACCGCCTTCATTTTTTTACCGTATTCTTTCCATAAGGTTTTAGGATCGTTTATCACTCCGGCATATTGCTGGAGTGCCCAGAAATACCACATAGGCGCATCTACCGAGTTATAAGCCGCATACTGATCTTTTCCGATATTAGGGAAAAGTCCGTTGTTGACTTCCCTCGACATGGTATCCAGTACTTCTTTGCATAACCTAGGCTCGAAGTTGGAAGCAAGAGTAAGTCCTGGAAGAGAAATAAAAGTATCTCTTCCCCAGCGGCCAAACCATGGGTAACCGGCTATAACCTCCGTATCTTTTCCTCTTCGGGTAATAAATTGAGAAGCGGAATTTTTAAGACAGTTTATAAAATTATTTTTAGGCGGCCGTGACTCCAGTTCCTTGTTGAAATTGGAGGTTAAGCGGGAACTGTTTTCTTCCTTCAGGGAAGCGGAAAAGATAATGCTTTCCCCCTTTTTAATTGGAAACTCAAAATAACCGGGAGTGTATAAATCTTCCGAGTAATCATATCCCCGTGCTTTTTCTTCCAGATATTCAATATTATAGTACCAGTCTGAATTGGCAATAAACTGATTGTTTTTGTTTAACTGCATATTCAGGGTTGGGAAATTTTCGTAAAGCCGGGAAGCTATTCCCTTGTCTATTTCTATGTATGAAGTATCAGCAAATAAATTGGCCTTGCTCAACTGATGCCTGTTCCGGAAGGCAAGGAACGGACGAAGCCGTAAGGTGGTAGGCGAATGAGCATCAAGTAAGGTATAGCGGATAAGAATCTGATCCGAATCATGAGTCATTAACAACTCTTTTTGCAGGATCACTCCGCCTACACGGTAGGTAAGGGTAGGAGTCGGCTCGTACACAAAATCGATGATATATTTATGCCCCCGGGGTTCGTAAACTCCCGGAAACCGGTGTATTCCCAGATTGAAAGACTGGTCGTGCTGAATGATAGTCTCATCAAGAGAGGAAAGTAAGACAAAACTTTCGTCTTCAAAATTTTCTATAGGGCAGACCAGTAATCCGTGATATTTACGGGTATTGCAGCATACAATGGTTGTGCTCATGTATCCGCCTGCCCTGTTTGTGCCCAGTATTTCCCTGGACAGAGAATATTCAAGGTTTACTAATTCTTCTTTGTTGAAAGTTAAATAATCCATAGTGTTATGAGGGTTATGTAGAAAGAAATAAAATATCTTTCTATAAAATTAAAGAAAAAAAATGAGAATTGTATGTTAAAATTGATAAAAATTATTGTGTTTTTTGTTAAAAATTCGTAAAATGGTATATCCATGTAAGGGTAATAGTGTCAATTAATTACAGAAATATCTGGTAGAAAATTCGTCAAAATTACTAAAAAAAACATTTAAAATCAAAAATAATCGATTTTGTATCAATATAAAAAGAGGATTTTTTTGGAATATTCAACGAAAATTTCTTGGGAAATAAATATCAGAAAAGCACTCATATTTTTAAATCTGCTTATAAAGAAAATGAATAATTTATTTTATTTGATGATTTTAGCTGGATAAGTAAAAAGTTATTGTAGCATAAAGAATAAATTAATAACTTTGCAAAAATTTTTATTATAGTAGATTATGAGTACAAAAACAGAGTATATTCCTTATAAAGTTAAAGATATTTCTTTAGCTGATTGGGGTAGAATGGAGATTGAACTGGCGGAAGCTGAAATGCCCGGCCTGATGGCTCTTCGTGAGGAATATAAAAATGAACAGCCTTTGAAAGGAGCAAGAATTGCCGGCTGTTTACACATGACTATCCAGACAGCAGTTTTGATAGAAACATTGCAGGCTTTGGGAGCAGAAGTTACCTGGAGTTCCTGTAATATATTCTCAACTCAGGATCATGCTGCTGCTGCAATTGCTGCCGCAGGTACTCCTGTTTATGCCTGGAAAGGAATGAATGCAGAAGAATTTGACTGGTGTATAGAACAAACTTTGTTTTTCGGTGAAGACCGGAGACCTCTCAATATGATTTTAGATGACGGAGGAGATCTAACCAATATGGTTTTAGATAAATATCCGGAACTGGTAGGTGGAATTAAAGGACTTTCCGAAGAAACCACTACCGGAGTTCATCGTCTGCATGACAGAGTGAAAAACGGAACTTTATTGATGCCTGCAATCAACGTAAACGACTCCGTTACCAAATCCAAATTCGATAACAAATATGGTTGTAAAGAATCTGCTGTAGATGCCGTACGAAGAGCGACGGATATCATGCTGGCAGGAAAAGTAGTGGTGGTTGCCGGATACGGAGATGTAGGAAAAGGTTCTGCTGCTTCATTCAGGGGAGCCGGAGCACGGGTTATCGTTACTGAAATAGACCCGATTTGTGCTTTGCAGGCTGCTATGGACGGATATGAAGTTAAGAAAATGGAGAATGCTGTTCCGAGAGCGGATATTGTAATTACCTGCACCGGTAACTGTGATATTGTTCAGGGAAAACATTTTGAAATGATGAAGGACAAGACCATTGTTTGTAACATAGGTCATTTTGACGATGAAATTGATATGGCCTGGTTAAATCAAAATCATGGAAATACGAAAGTTACCATTAAACCTCAGGTAGATAAATACACCCTTAAAGGAAAAGACATCATTATTCTGGCTGAAGGACGTTTGGTTAATTTAGGTTGTGCTACAGGACATCCGAGCTTTGTAATGAGTAATTCTTTCTGTAACCAGACATTGGCACAAATTGAACTATGGCAGAATTCATCCAAATACGAAAATAAAGTATATACACTACCGAAACATCTGGATGAAAAAGTAGCCCGGTTGCATTTGGCTAAAGTAGGAGTAGAGTTAGACGTTCTGACTGAAAAACAATCCAAATACATTGGAGTATCCATTGAAGGGCCGTTTAAAACAGACGATTACAGATATTAAGATACATATCAGATAAAATGATGAAATCCGGGTTTTTCCCGGATTTTTTTATTAAGTGAAGTAGAATTATAAGATTTTAGATAATAGACATTAGATTTTTAAAAATCTTGAATCTCGTAGTCTTTCTGTCTAAAATCTAAAATCTATTATCTAAACTGTTCAACAGGAATTAAATCCAGTAGCTCTTTCCGATTTTGTTCCAGAAAAGAATAAGACAGTTCAGCAATATTTTCCACAGAATTAAAAATTTCCGGAAGAGTCTTTCCGGAAGGCTTATTCAAAACCACTCCCAGTCCGTGATCCGTATCCAGAACATACACAGTCAGTTCAGGATGATTTTTCCGTAAATATACGATCGTTTTCCATACATCCCCGTTCCAGATATTTTTCCAGTCCTTATGAGTGGAAAATTGGTTTCTGGCTTCATCTATATCTTTTGCCGGATAGGCTGCGATTTCATCTAATGGATTGCAATCATGTAAGACAATAACTCCTTCAGATGTCAGGTATTTTAAAGTATTCAATGTATCCCGGAGCGATTGGTCAAAAGTATGAAGTCCGTCAATAAATGCCAAGTCTATCGGATTTTTTTCCAGCAGTACTTTTTGGGTATTAAAAAACTCGTCACTAGTTACGTTAAAAAAGATGTTTTTCAGGTTATCCGGATTTTTCAGGATGAATCTCCATTTTTTTATGATGCTGAAGTTAAAGACCGGATCCACTGCAAATCTTTTTTCTGCCCCTTTGATATTAAACAGGCATTTTCCCCGGTTAACACCGATTTCCAGATAATTAGTTACTTTGTTCTTTTTTATTAATTGATTTAAGACTTCTATTCTTGTCATAAACGTTTTTTAATTAAAATTTGAATTTGTCAGATAAATTAAAGCGGGATTTGTAATTTTTCCCTCCAAGTATTCTTAGGTTATTTATATCTTTGGCAAAGGTTAAAATAATTATATTAATGTGCAACATAGCAAGTATAATTGTTACATATAATGGAGATAAATGGATAAAGGAATGTCTGGATTCTTTTATTTTATCCCATTTGAAAACAGATATTTATGTGTTGGACAATGATTCTTCCGACAGCACAAGGGATATAATTCAAAAATATCCGGAAGTAAGTTTAACCCGGAGCGATGAAAATTTGGGATTTGGAAAGGCCAATAACCTTTTACTGGAAAAGACTTTCCGCTCAGGCAGGTACGATTATTTTTTTCTGATAAATCAGGATGCCTGGATAAAACCGGACTGCATTGGAAAATTGGTTAATTTTATGGATAAAAACCCGGAATACGGCATTGTAAGCCCGGTGCATTATAATAAGGATTTTTCCGAAATAGATTTCAATTTTTCTGAATATCTGGGTAACATAAATGAATTGAATACTGAAAAGGAAGTAATTCCCGTTTCTTTCGTAAATGCCGCTGTCTGGATGGTAAGCAGAGGGTGTCTGGAAAAGGTGGGATTGTTCAATCCTTATTTTAAACACTATGGAGAGGACAGGGATTACTGTAACCGGGTAGAATATAAGAAGCTGAAAATAGGAGTGTTGACTCAGGCGCAAGCGAATCATGACAGGGAAAAAACCACCGGTTTTGAAAAAATAATCCGGTTGTCAAAAATAAAATTGGAGTATATTTTGTTAAATCCTAATGACAGTTTATTTTCAGCCTGTATAAAAGCCTTGAAAAACGTTGCGGGTATTCCGAAATATTATAGGAAAACACTATCGGGAAAAGAAGATAGACAGTTGTTTTTTATTTTGCTGAAACATTATGCAGGACTTTTACTATCCAAAAAGATCAGGAAAAACCGGAAAGAACAAAAAGATAATGTATTTTTAATCAGGTAAGTCTATGGGAGTAGTTGCAAGACAGGGAATAAAGTATAGTATTATAAGTTACCTGAGTTTTTTACTGGGTACTTTTTCTACGATCTTTATTTATCCTGCGGATATGGAATTTCTGGGGCAGCTACGGTTTATACAGCCTTCGGCAGAATTGATTTACCCTTTTGTCGTTTTTGGACTGAGTTATGCCAATATACGGTTTCATCAAAAACTTAAAGCTCAGAATCAACATATTGATTTTTTATATTTTTCGGTTAAATTTATATTTGTCAGTTTTATTATAATTTCACTGGGATATTGGCTGTTGGCTTTACTCATTCCCAGAGTGACCCATTCGGATTCCTGGAATATGAGGATGTATGTCCTTCCGGCTGTTTTGATTTTAGCCGTAACTCAGCTTTTTGCCCGCTATATTTCCAATTTCAAGCGGGTAGCCATAACCGGAATTTTTGAAAACTTTTTCCCTAAATTAGGATCTCTTATTGCTTTCTTTTTTTGTGTTTATCTGGGATTTTCCCAACAGAAGGCCCTTTATATCTTTATAGGCTTTTTTATGCTGGCAATGATTGGACTGGTCGGATATTTCTTCCGGTTAAATAAAGACCGGAAAAGCGGTAATCTGAGTATGATAAAGGATAAGA
>JAVBRH010000104.1:0-3714 GCA_031548225.1 Apibacter sp. | reverse complement strand
TTTGTAATGCTTTAAATGAATACAACCTATAAGGATTATTATTAATTGAACAATTATTATCCTTAAAAAAGAAACCCTCTTGGAGAAGAGGGTTTCTTTTTTCATCAGATGATACGATGATTTGAGAATTTAGGCTTTCATTCATTTTACCTTTAACCAGTCAATCTCATTATAACAAAACTGACAGATTTACCCTGTTTTTCAAAAAATCAATTTTATTTTTAATTTAAATTATACATAAAAAAATACCTTTTATTAAAATGTACTTTTAAATATAAGTCCATTTTTTATTTTATTTTATTCAATATTCGAAAATATGTTATTTTATAAATATAAAATTTTATTACCTGACAAAATCAAAAATTCATACAAAAACATCTTTTGGCTCGTTATTTGCGGATAGGAAAATCATAAATGCTTATATAATATGTGTGCTTATTAAAAAAATGTATAAGTACACATTTGTGTTTTGCTTCCACAACTATATAAATAATATGGAAACTGACTATAAAGAATTTTTTTCAAATATTACAGACAATGATAAAACAGGATTCCTTCTCTGGAAAGTTAATAATTATTGGCAGAGAGCTTTTAAAAGGAGTTTCGGAGACCTTGATCTGACTCACAGTCAGCTGCTGCTGTTATTTGGAATTCTGTGGGGAGAAACTCATCAGATAAAGGTAACCCAGAAGGATTTATCCGATAAAACCGGAATGGATCCCATGACGACATCTACTGTTTTGAGAACTCTCCAGAAAAAAGGATGGATCAGAAGAAGATTCAATAAAAAGGATTCCAGAACCCGACTGATTTCTTTAACTGAAGATGGAAAAAAAATTGTTGAAAATGCAACCAAAACCATTAAAACATTTAACAATTCTTTTTTTGGTCCTTTGAAAAAGCAACAAAACCAATTTCAGGAAAACCTGATTACCTTACTGCTGTCTGATGAAGATATCAAAAAAGAATTTGAAGAACATTACGGAAAAGAATTAAAAAATATAATAGCAAATAAATAAAAAACAATAAACAAATATGAAACTTAAAAAAGTACAAATCATAGCCCTATTATTTACAGTAACATCTGCCATTATTACCTCCTGCGGAGGGGATAATAAGAATGCTGCTGCTGCCGGACAGGCAAATCAGGTTCTACCCTACCCGGTAAAAGTTGTAAGTACACAAACTGCCGTACTGCAAACCGATTATCCGGCTACTATAAAAGGACAGCAAGATATTGAAATCCGGCCTATGGTTGAAGGTTTCATAAAAACTATCAATGTAGATGAAGGATCTGTAGTAACAAGAGGACAGCTTTTATTTACCCTGGATGCTCCCCAGTATGCACAAAATGTACTAAATGCCCAGGCTGCAATCAGAACTGCTACCGCAGATGTGAACAATGCTCAGATGGATGTGAGCAAAATTACCCCATTGGTAGAAAAAGGAATTGTTAGTAAATATCAGCTGGAGGCTGCAAAATATGCCTTGCAGGCAAAACAGGCCGCTTTAAATCAGGCACAAACCACTCTGGCTAATGCCCAGACCAATCTGTCTTATACCCGGATTACCAGTCCCGTAAACGGAATTGTGGGTTCCATTCCTTACCGGTTAGGAAGTCTGGTAGGAAGTACCACGGCACTAACTACGGTAGCCAACACTTCTAACGTTTATGTATATTTCTCCTTAAATGAAAAACAATTACTGGATTTTCTTAAGGATACTCCCGGAGCCAGCCAGGCGGAAAAAATCAAAAGGTCTGAGCCCGTTCAGCTAATTTTAGCAGACGGTACGGAATATGTAGAAAAAGGAAGAATAGAAACTATTAACGGAATTGTAAATACAGGAACAGGAGCTGCCAATTTCAGAGCTAATTTTGAAAATCCGCAAGGAATATTAAGAAGTGGTTCCACTGGTTCCATCCGTATAAACACCACCATAAACAACGCTATGGTAATTCCGCAGAAAGCGACATTTGAAATACAGGGACAAACCTTTGTTTTTGTAGTTCAGAAAGATAATAAAGTAAAACAAATTACTATTAAGGTAACCCCTACTCCTGACGGACAATCCTTTGTGGTTAATTCCGGATTAAATGTAAACGATAAGATTGTAGTAGACGGAATCCAAAACCTGAAAGAAGGAATGGAAATAAAACCTCAGCTTTAATAACTATTAAAAAACACTCTATTTAAACCAATATAATAAAGAAATCATACGATGTTTAAAATATTTATAGAAAGGCCCGTTCTTTCCACAGTTATTTCCATTATAATTGTGATTTTAGGAATTTTAGGCCTCATATCACTGCCTGTAGCTCAATATCCCGAAATTGCCCCGCCTACAGTACAGGTAACTACCAACTATCCCGGGGCTAATGCGGATGTGGTAATGAAAAGTGTTATTATCCCTCTGGAAGAGCAGATCAACGGGGTGGAAAACATGAGCTACATGACATCCAGTGCAGGAAATGACGGAAGTGCTACCATTACCGTTTATTTCAAACAAGGCACCAACCCCGATATTGCTTCGGTAAACGTACAAAACCTTGCTGCCCGTGCTAACAGTCTACTTCCTGCGGAAGTAACCCGAAACGGGGTAATCGTACAAAAAACACAGAGTAGTACTATTCTCTTCATGGCACTTGTTAGTAAAAGTAAAAACTTTGACCAGAAATTCCTTCAGAACTATGCCAACATCAATATCCTTCCCCAGATAAAAAGGATCTCCGGGGTAGGTGATGCCCAGGTAAGAGGAGCTTATACCTATTCCATGCGGATATGGCTGAAACCGGATGTTATGGCTACCTACGGGGTTACTCCTGCCGATATTTCTGCGGTTTTGGCTGAACAAAACGTAGAAGCAGCTCCGGGCTCCTTAGGAGAAAACAGCGGTCAGACCTTTGAATATACATTAAAATATACTGGGCGATTAGTCAGCGCCGAACAATTTCAAAACATAGTACTTAAATCTCTTCCTAATGGAGATGTATTAAGATTGAAAGATGTAGCCAATGTAGAAGTCGGTTCTGAAAGTTATATGATAACTTCCACGGTTAATGACTATCCTTCTGTGGTAATATCTGTTGCCCAGACTTCCGGTTCCAATGCCCAGCAAATTATCTATGATGTACAAAAAACCTTCGATGAGGCTAAAAAATCCTTTCCTCCGGGACTGGATGTCGTATATTTGATGAATGCCAATGATTTCTTAAACGCTTCCATTGAAAAGGTAATTCATACCCTGATTGAAGCTTTTATCCTGGTATTCATTGTGGTTTTAGTATTCCTTCAGGATCTCAGATCTACCTTAATCCCTGCAATATCTGTTATTGTAGCGATTGTAGGTACTTTTTTCTTCCTGCTCCTGTTCGGATTTACCATAAATTTATTGACACTCTTTGCATTAGTACTCGCCATTGGTATTGTGGTGGATGATGCCATAGTCGTCGTCGAGGCGGTGCACGCCAAACTGGAAGGAGGTATGAAAAACTCCAAAAAAGCAGCTATTCACGCCATGGATGAAATTACCGGAGCTATTATATCCATTACCTTAGTTATGGCGGCTGTATTTATTCCTGTAAGCTTTATTGCCGGAACTTCCGGAGTATTTTACAAACAATTCGGTTTGACCTTAGCTATTTCCATTATATTATCGGCAATTAATGCCTTGACTTTAAGTCCTGCTCTTTGTGCCGTATTCTTAAAACCCCAT
>JAVBRH010000322.1:0-3355 GCA_031548225.1 Apibacter sp. | reverse complement strand
GCAATTCCTGATAAAAGATCTTGACAATTATTTTGAGGCATGGTATCACACTCCCTGGTCTTTTAACGGACCTACCCGCACACCCGGAGAAGGCTCCATTGCCTGCGGTTATTTCGTTACTACGGTTTTACAGGACATGGATTTTAATATTCCCCGTATAAAATGGGCACAGGCAGCCTCTCAGATAATGATTAAAGGCATGACTACAGATACAAAAATATTTAGCAACAAATCTGTATCGGAAGTTGCGGCGTATCTTCAAACTAAAGGAGAAGGGGTGTATGTAGCCGGATTAGACACTCATGTAGGTTTCATTTATTATTATAATAACCAGATGTATTTCGTTCATTCCAACTATTACCAACGGGATATCGGAGTGATGAAAGAAAAATTAGCCGGAAAAAATCCTTTAAACGATTCAAAATACCGGATAATCGGAAAAATATTTACCAAAGAAATGACGGAAAAATGGATAACCGGGAATAAGTTTTGATTTATTCCTCGTATTAAGTTCTATATCAGCAAATTCAAATTCGGACTTTATTATCAGATAGCTAACTCAATAACTTCAGACATTTGAGTGACATAATGGATCTGTAATCCCTTAATATATTCCGGGTTTATCTTTTCAATATCTTTTTTATTCTCTTCACATAGAATCACATGAGTAATTCCTGCACGTTTAGCCGCCAGAATTTTTTCTTTAATTCCTCCCACCGGAAGTACTTTTCCCCTCAGGGTAATTTCTCCGGTCATAGCCCATTTGGATTTCACTTTCTTTCCTGTGAAAGAGGAAACCAAAGAAGTTAACATGGCAATTCCTGCCGAAGGCCCGTCTTTAGGCGTGGCCCCTTCGGGAACGTGAATATGGATATTACTTTCTTCCAGTTTCTGAGGATCAATAGCAAATTTTCTATAATTGGCCTTAATATATTCCAATGCAATAGTCGCTGATTCTTTCATTACATTCCCCAGATTTCCGGTCATGGTCAGGTTTCCTTTTCCTTTGGAAAGAATGCTTTCAATAAAAAGAATATCCCCGCCTACCTGAGTCCAGGCCAGTCCGGTTACAACTCCCGGAACTTTATTGGTTTCGGATTCTTCCGGCATTACAGGAGGTCCCAGGATTTCTTCGATCCGGGCTTTGGAGATTTTTTTATTATATTCATTCCCCCGGGTGATTAATAGGGCTGTATTTCTGACAACTTTTGCAATTTTCCGTTCCAGATTTCTCACTCCCGATTCCCGGGTATAGGCCTGAATGATAAATTCCAGTTCTTTTTTTCCAACGGATATATCTTTTTTATTCAGCCCGTGTTCTGTAATCTGCTTAGGTAAAAGATACCGGGATGCGATTTCCACTTTTTCTTCAATAGTGTATCCGGAGATGTCAATAATCTCCATCCGGTCTAATAAGGCAGGCTGAATGGTGGACAGACTGTTGGCAGTAGCTATAAATAAAACCTTGGATAAATCGTAATCTATATCCAGGAAATTATCATGAAAAGTACTGTTCTGTTCAGGATCCAACACTTCCAATAAAGCAGAAGAAGGATCTCCGTGTCCGCTGCTGCTTATCTTGTCGATTTCATCCAGCACCATAACCGGATTGGAAGTTCCGGCCTTTTTTATAGATTGTATGATTCTTCCCGGCATAGCTCCGATATAGGTTTTCCGGTGTCCTCTGATTTCAGATTCGTCATGCAGCCCTCCTAATGACATTCGTATATACTTTCTTCCCAAAGCGGAAGCCACAGACTTGCCTAAAGAGGTCTTCCCTACTCCCGGAGGCCCGTACAAACAGATAATCGGAGATTTCATATCTCCTTTTAGCTTAAGTACTGCCAGATATTCTAAAATGCGTTCTTTTACATCCTCCAGACCGAAATGGTCGTTATTTAATGTTTTTTCTGCATGAATAATATCGAAATTGTCCTTCGAATAATGTTCCCAGGGAAGTTCCAGCATTAAATCCAGATAATTCCTTTGGATGCCGTAATCCGGAATTTGAGGGTTCATTCTGACTAAACGGTTGAGTTCCTTCTCAAAATGTTCTTTCACGGATTTACTCCATTTCTTCCGGGAAGCTTTTTTTCGCATTTCTTCCGTTTCCGCTTCATACGAAACTCCCCCCAACTCTTCCTGAATTGTTTTCATCTGCTGATGCAGGAAGTATTCACGCTGTTGTTTATTTAAATCGGTGTTTACCTTATCCTGAATGGAATTTTTTAACGATATTTTCTGAAGTTCTATATTTAAGAACTTCAATGTTTTGGAAGCCCGATCTGCAAGGCTGTCTATTTCCAGCAGTTCCTGTTTTTCCCTCAAAGGAAGATCCAGATTGGATGCTACGAAATTGACCAGCAAGGTATTTCCTTCAATATTTTTTATAGCGAAAGAAGCTTCCGAAGGGATGGACGGATTTTCATGAATGGTTTTAATTGCTGTTTCCCTAAGGCTCTCCAATAAAGCATTAAAACGGCCCTCGTTTTTTTCTGTAGCTTTTTTCCGGTCCTCCAGTAAAGTGATTTTTGCCTTTAAGTAAGGTTCGTCTTCAATGATTTCATCCAATGAAAATTTACGAACACCCTGAACTATTACCATAGAACTTCCATCCGGCATTTTGAGCAATTTCAAAATCTTTCCGACAGTTCCTATTTTATGAAGGTCATTCAGATAGGGGTTATCTGTATTAGTATCTTTTTGAGTTACTACAGCAATAATCTTATCGGTTTTCTGAGTTTCCTGCAAAAGTTTTATGGATTTATCCCTTCCTGCCGTAATGGGAATTACCACTCCGGGAAATAACACTACATTCCTTACAGGAAGAAGAGGCAATACATTAGGGAAGGCTTCATTCATCATTTTATCCTCTTCGTCCTGACTCAACAGAGGGATAAATTCACTATCGTTTTGCACAACCTGATCCAATGACAATATGTCAAACTTCATCGTATTTCTATTTAAATTTTTATGACAATTCTGGCGTTACCATTCATATTTGCCGGGGTTACATAAAAGCCCTGAAAATAAACATCTGATCTTCAAGCTGTAACAGACAAATACCCTGACATTGCCTACATAGGAAAGTCAATTAATATGCCAAATAATTTGGAAATAATGATTAATGAAAACAGGTAAGGGGAAAATTACAATTTGATAAGCGTTAATATTTCCTGACTTCCGTCTATATAGGAAATTCTAACGAAATATCTTCCTGAAGGAAGTCTGGAAACATTGATTTCCTGGTTTGTGTTATTGTCTGAGATTTCTTTGTTGATCATAGAACTTCCCACCATGGATAAAACAGATATGTTCTTTATTTTTGTATTGGATGTATTACTTATAATAGTAA
>JAVBRH010000094.1:0-4217 GCA_031548225.1 Apibacter sp. | reverse complement strand
GGATTACCCGTATGTTTTCTGCATAATAATCGGCTTTTTCAAAAGCGGAATAGGTTGTATGTTTTGCCTTGATATTCAATCCTTTTTTTACGAGTAAAAAACCGTTTTCCGGGACTAAATTGGCGAAGTCATTGAATGAATCCAATATTTGATGGGAATCTCCATAAATATCCAGATGGTCTGCATCGGTAGAAGTAATGGCAGCCATATTCGGAGACAGGGTTAAAAACGACCGGTCAAATTCGTCCGCTTCTACCACTGAAATTTGAGTCCCGTTATAGATAAAATTGGTTTTATAGTTTACGGATATTCCTCCCAGAAAGGCAGTTGCAGGTAAATTGGCAAATTTGCATAAATGTCCGAGCAGGGTAGTCGTAGTGGTTTTTCCATGAGTTCCGGCAATCGCAAGGCATTGGGTGGTTTTGGTTATTTCTCCTAAAACCCAGGATCTTTTCAGGATAGTAAATCCCTGATCTATGAAATAATTTTTTATTTTTAATTCTTTGGGAATTGCGGGAGTGAAGATAATCAGAGTATTTTCCGGATTCCATCCTTCGGGAAGGAGTGAAAGATTATCTTCATATATAATGGAAATATTTTCTTTTGTAAGGGTCTGGGTAAGCTGGGTTTGGGTTTTGTCATAACCGGAAACCTGAGCTCCGGAAAACTTGAAATACCGTGCTAAGGCGCTCATCCCGATTCCTCCGATGCCTATAAATTAATAATTTGTATATGTATGAATATCTTTCATTTACTGTGTATCCAGTTTTAGTTCTTTTATTATGTAAGAAACAATATCTTCTGTAGCATTAGGTTTAGCTAATTGCAGGATATTCTTCCCCAATTCGTTTCTTAATTCCTCATTTTGAATTAATTTTTGTATTTCAGGAAGCAATAAAGTTCCTGCATCAGAATCTTTTACCATTATAGCAGCTCCGTGGTCTACCAGTTGTTGTGCATTTTTGGTCTGATGGTCTTCTGCGGCATAAGGAAACGGAATCAGTACAGTCGGTTTCCCAGCTAAACATAATTCTGAAATGGCAATGGCTCCGGCTCTTGAAATGATGATATCAGCAGCAGCATAAGCGATTGACATATCTTTTATAAATTCTGAAATGGTAATGTTCGGATGTTTAAAATTTTTATCCTGTATTATGCTTTGATAATCCAGTTTTCCGGTTTGCCAGAATATCTGGGTTTCGGAATTTGCTATCAGTTTTGCACTTTGTTTCCAGAAGTTGTTCAATGTCCGGGATCCCTGGGAACCTCCGAAAGAAAGGATACAAAGTTTACCGGGGTCTAATCCCAATTCCTTTTTTGCCTGTTCCTGAGAAATGGATCTTTCAAACAGGGATTTTCTTACGGGATTTCCGGTAATGTGTATTTTATCTTTTGGGAAATAGTTTTCCATTCCTTCATAGGCAACATAGATTCCGCCGGCTTTCGGAGCCAGTTTTTTATTGGTGATTCCGGGAAAGGAATTTTGTTCTTGTATAAAAATGGGGATCCCTTTTTGGGATGCAGCATATAATGCCGGACCTGAAGCAAATCCTCCTGTTCCGATAGCGGCATCGGGTTTGAATAACTTAATCAGTTTTTTTGATTTAAGTAAACTGGAAATCAATTTGAAAGGGAATTTCAGGTTGGAAAGCATAGAGGATCGGGAAATACCGGAAATCCACAATCCCTCGATTTTATATCCGGCCTGGGGTATTTTTTCCATTTCCATCTTATCCTCGGCTCCTATGAATAGAAATTCGGCATCTGGAAAACGACGTTTCAGTTCATCGGCAATGGCAATCGCCGGGAAAATATGTCCTCCGGTTCCTCCTCCGCTTATTAGAAACTTAGGCGATTTCATAGTTTACTTCTTTATTTTCGTTTATACTAGATTCTTTGGGTTGAATTTCCCTGCTTACGCTAATAATGATTCCCAATGCCATGTAGGTTACCCACATGGAAGTTCCTCCATAGCTGAGAATAGGCAGGGGTTGTCCGGTAACCGGTATCAGGTTTACGGCCACGGCCATATTGGCAAAGGCCTGGAATATGACGGGCAATCCGACTCCGATTACTAACAAGGTTCCAAACACATTTTCCACTTTAGTGGCAATCACAATAATTCGCCAGAGAATGAGAAGATACAGAAAGAAACAGAAAAATACTCCGAAATATCCGTATTCTTCGATTATGATGGCAAATATAAAGTCGGAAGATGATTGGGGGAGAGTTTGTTTTAAAGCGCTCTTTCCCGGACCTCTCGGGGTGATTCCGCCCTGCACGATGGCAGCTTTGGCCTGCTGTACCTGATAGCTTTCTTCTTTTCCATCTCCTGTGAAGCTTTCAACCCTGCTTTTCCAGGTATGAACCCGGTGACTCGGAAACATATCGGGATATTTGAGCACCAGGGTAATGAACAGGAAAGCGATAAGAATTCCTCCTCCTACGATAGCGAGTAGTATTTTAATCGGATATCCTCCGATAAACAATAGGGCTAAAATCAATAAAAATATTAAAATTCCGGTGGAACCGTTGGCGGGAAATATCAGTCCCACTATGAGAAAAATAGGTAATAATACAGGAACAAAACTATTATTGAAGGTAATTTCCTTGTTTTTATTCCGGTCTAAGTATCTTGCTATATACACGTTTAAAACCAATGCGGCAAATACGGAAGTCTGGAAGGCAAAAGGAACTCCGGGAAGTTTCAGCCAGCGGGAGGCATTGGCTCCGTCTATGTTATTTCCCTGCATTAAGGTAAGAATGAGAAGGAAGATAACAATTGGGAGCAATAGTTTCGAGAAACCTCCGAAATATTTGTAATCGATTTTTTGGAAAACAAAGACAACTCCCAATCCGATAAGAATAAAACCGGCATGTTTGGCAAAATGGCCCAATACGGAACCCTGTCCTACCACATACTGCAAATTGGAACTTGCGGAGTATACAGGAAGGAACGAGGCCAAAGATATAAGGAATATCGTAGCCCAGAGTATGGCATCGCCTTTAAAATAATGTCTTAGTTTTCGCATTTTTATTTTTTAATTATGAGTTGAAAACTATAATTTTCGTACTTCGTCTTTAAATTGTTTTCCCCGGTCTTCATAATTTTGAAATAAATCAAAACTGGCACAAGCTGGGGAAAGTAACACAGTATCTCCTTTAGCTCCATACATGTAGGACGCATTTACAGCATCTTTCATAGACTGGGTTTCCACCATATTGGGAACGATGTCTTTAAAAGTATCCAGTATTTTTTGGTTATCCAGTCCCAGACAAACAATGGCTTTTACTTTTTGTTTTACAAAAGGAATCAGTTCGGTGTAATCATTTCCTTTATCGGTTCCTCCCACAATCCAGATAACAGGGGTTTTCATGCTCTCCAGTGCATAATAAACGGAATTTACATTGGTTGCTTTGCTGTCATTAATAAAGTTAATCCCATTGATTTTTAAAACAAATTCCAAACGGTGTTCCACGGCTTCAAAGTCCATTAAACTTTGTTTTATGAATTCGTTTTTTATTTTTGACAGTTTTCCTGCAATTCCTGCTGCCATGGAATTGGCTACGTTGTGTTTTCCTGCTAGTGCTAATTCGTTGATTTTCATCTCTAAAGTTTCCTCGTTAATTTTTATATATAGGTTTTCTGAATCACTGTAAGCTCCTGTTTCTACTTTCTCATCAAGGGAAAAAGGTATAAGCTGTGCTTGTGACTGATGGGTAGTCATCCACTTTTGAGTCATTTCGTCATCTGAGTTGTAGATGAAGTAATCGTTTTTATCCTGATTCTGTGTGATTTTAAATTTGGCATTTATATAGTTCTGGTAATTGTAATCGTATTGATCTAAATGGTCGGGACTCAGGTTGAGGACCATAGCGATATTGGGTTTGAATTTCTGGATGTTGTCTAATTGAAAACTGCTTATTTCCAGAATGTAATAATCATAATCTTCTTCTGCTACCTGCCAGGCAAAACTTTGTCCTATGTTTCCTGCCAATCCGGTTTTATATCCTGCTTTTTTGAACAGATGATAGGTAAGGGAAGTGGTAGTGGTTTTTCCATTGGATCCTGTAATTGCTATCAGAAAAGCATTAGTGTAACGAGAGGCAAATTCAATTTCGGAAGAAATCAAAATTCCTTTTTCTCTTACTTTCTGGATAATCGACGCTTTTTGAGAAACTCCGGGACTTTTAATTATCCAGTCGGCATTGAGTAT
>JAVBRH010000067.1:0-5902 GCA_031548225.1 Apibacter sp. | reverse complement strand
ATGCATGTTAAAATTCATTCTTGTTCCCCAAACTCCGGTTCTTCGATTAAAATGATCTGTAAAATTGGGGAATAAATTTATTAAACATAAGAAATTTCTTTTTAAAGATAACAGTAAGTTAGGATAGTTTCCATAGTCATCAAGTACCTTTATTTTAAATAATTTTTTCCCAAGAGTATTTCCCCGGATGTGTTCAGTAATTGCTCCCGATAGGATCACAAGTAAAATCGAAAATAAAAAACTTAAAATTATATTGTGAATTAGTAAATAGATGATCAGAAAAAATGGAAATATATCAATCAATTTTGCAAATAATCGATCTAATTCATTACCTACATAAGTAGGGTTATACTCAAGATTATATTCAAGCTCATCATAGATCCTATTTCCGTATATATCAAAGGTTTGAGTTGGACGGTGAATGATCTTTTTTTCTTTAAGCTCAGATATTTTCATTGTTTTATAAATTTAAAAAGTAATCTCATTCCTATTCTAAATTCTTTTATCAATAGTGTCATATTCATACAATGGCACATCAGCTAATTATCATATTATTATTTTCCTTCCAACACTTCATTTAATACCTGGGCAGAAGTGGAATTCGGAAAGGTAATGCTTATTTTTTGTGACAGGGTGGGGGCTATTTCCGTGATGAATTCCTTTTTATGACTTACTCCATAAGGAATTTTCCAACCGTAAAATATAGCCGGAACGTGAGTATCGTAGGCATAACTTGATCCGTGAGTGGTTCCTTGTACCATATACTCCATATAAGCCGGTTTTTGTAATACATAGATTTGTCCGTTCTGGGTTTTGTCATATCCCCGGAATATCATGGAAGCATGTTCATCTGTAGGAGAAGCATTGAGTATTTGTTCTTCCGTGTAAGCCCGTTTTACTCCCGGAAGAGTTTCTATATAGTCAACCAGTTTGGAAATAATTTCTTTTTTATCCTTTCCTGCCTGAGCAATCGCTTCTTCATCCAAAAATACGTTTTGGGTGTAATAGGATACTATAAAATCCTTACCGAAAGTTTTAACGGAAAAATCTTTTAATTGCCGGGTTACTTCTTTATAATCAATGGAAGAAACTTCATATCCTTTGTCATGTAAAAACAACGGATTTTCCGCTCCGGAATGATCGGATGTGAGAAAAACCAGATATTTTCCTTTTCCTACTTTAGCATCAAGATAAGAAAGGAAATCTGCCAGGGTTTCGTCCAGTCTCAGGTAGGTGTCTTCCGTTTCCATGGAACGAGGTCCGGTCAGGTGGGCAATTACATCCGTTGCCGAAAAACTCACAGTTAAAAAATCCGTATCTTCATCTTTTCCCAATTGTTCCTGAACCAGTAATTCTTTGGCAAAATCCGCCACCATGCTGTTAGCAAAAGGAGTGGCTTTTAGTATTTTAGCTCCGTCTTTTTCGTAGGCAGACTTTAAGTCATAGGGAAAAACCGCTTTTTTGTCTTTTGCGGAAGGCATGATTTCATAGGGATTTTCATCTGTCAGGCTTTCTTTATACACAGTTGGATCTTTAAGTAATTTCCATCCTTCCTGAATGTATTTCATGTGTTTTTTTTCCTGATTATAGGAGGTTACCCATTGGGGGAAATCTTTTCCGTAAAAGGTGCTGGAGATAAAATTCCCGTTGTTGGAAAGCCAGTAGGCCCGGTTGGCAAAGTGCCCTGCGGGTAATATGGCTCCTCTGTCCTTCATACTGACTCCGAACACTTTCCCTCTGAAGTTGGTGGAGAGCCGTAGTTCATCGGTAATAGTGGTAGATAGCAGATTTTTAGGCGACATTAATCCTTCTTCATTTTTTTCCGGATCTCCCAAAGGTTGAACGGAACTATCTTCCGTACAGTACATTTCTTTTTTTAAGCTTCTGTTAAACCAGCTGTTTCCTATTATCCCATGATTGGAAGGAGTGGTTCCGGTATATATGGAAGCATGTCCCGGGGCTGTATGGGTGGGAACATAATTATAGTGCATATTGGTATATAAAAATCCCTGATTTATTAAGCGTTTAAAACCGTTTTCGGAAAAATAGGGACTAAACCTGTACAAATACTCCATTCTCATTTGATCTACCACAATGCCTACCACTAATTTAGGTCTTTCTACCTGTGCATGGGAAAAGGAAATAAAAGTTAAACTCAGGAATAAAATGATATTTTTAATTCTGGTAAATGCCATAGTTGCCAAATTTGGGTAGTAAAAATAAAGTAAATACGCCCGTTTCTAAAATATAACCAGTTAAAAATTAGTTAAGATTGGATAAGTTTTTCCAAGGCAAATCGAATCATTTGATCAATAGCAGAGTAGGGATCTTTGCTAAAAGTTCCGGCATACCGGTTGGCTACAATGGTATTCAATGATAAGGCGCGATGTCCCATAAGTCTGGACAGTCCGTAAATAGCCGAAGTTTCCATTTCAAAATTGGCAATCCGGTTTCCTTTATATTCAAAACGGGTTAGTTTTTCATTCATGCTGTGGTCGTCCAGTCCCAAGCGTAAAATTCTTCCCTGAGGGCCATAAAATCCTATTGCCGTAGCAGTTATACCTGATATTATATCAGAATCCGTAGTCATTAAATTCAATAACTCTTCCGAAGCTTCCACTATATAAGGTCTCGCTCTTTTATTATTCCAACCTGTATCAGATAAAAAAGCTTGTGCTAACTCGTTAGAATAGAAAGATTCCGTATTTGAGTAAAAACTCATTAAGCCGTCAAACCCTAAGCCTTGAGAGGAAGCTACTATGCTATCTATCGGAATATCGGCCTGTAAGGCTCCCGAAGTTCCCAGTCTTACAAAAGTAAGCTGAACAGGAGAGGATTTGATTTCTTTTTTTTCCAGATCTATGTTGGCTAAAGCATCCAGTTCGTTTAAGACAATATCTATATTATCCGTACCCATTCCGGTGGAAATAGCGGTAATCCTTTTTCCGTTAAGGCTTCCGGTATGTGTGACGATTTCTCTTTTTTGGGATTTTATCTCAATGGTGTCGAAGTATGCGGATATTCTGGAAACCCGGTCGGGATCTCCGACCAAAATCACCGTGTCTGCCAGGTCTTCCGGTCTGATATTGCAGTGATAAATACTTCCGTCAGGGTTTAAAATTAATTCTGAGCCTGCTAAATTCGACTTCATTATATTGTAAAGTTATTATAATAGTTGATAGCTGTTAGCTAATAGCCTTTAGAGAGATTCTTCACTCCGCTTCGCTCTGTTCTGAATGACAAGTTTGCGTTTAGTTTATCAATCGGCATATTAGTACATTATCTCATTTGCACATTAATATATTTGTTCAAAGGTTTATCCGCCGACCCGTTTTACGGAAAATCCTTTATTTTTTAAAATTTCCATGATTTTATCCCGGTAATTTCCCTGTATAACAATAGTATCGTCCTTAATGGAGCCTCCGACACCCAGCCGGGACTTGATTTCTTTTGCGAGTTTTTTCAAATCGTCGTCCGAGCCGTTATAATTTTCAAGAATGGTAACCGGTTTTCCGTTTCTGCCTTTTTTTTCGTATTTACAGATGATTGGATCGTCCTGCATAAATAAATCTTGTTCTTCCGGTTGTTTTTCTTCTTCCTGGGACTGATGTTCGGGAAATAATTTTTTAAGCTGGTCTTGTAAGTCCATTGTAACCTAATTGAAAGTACGAAGTTAGTAATTTTTAGTTCATAATATTTTTCTTTTCAGAAGTCAGACTTAATAAAAACTAGAAAATCATACTAATTTCAATTTATTCTAATTATAAATTATTGTTTTTTAGTAATTTAGAATTATTCTTATCGGATTTATTTTTAATTTTACCTTATTAATTAAAGGAATAATCATGGATATAAAATTGGCAAATTGTTGCGGAAATTGTGAACATCTGATAAAAGGTCAGTTGTGTTCTGTAAAAGAAATTAATGTGAGTGAAAATCAGGTTTGTAATTCGTTTGAATTCAAGGCTGTAGCTCATTCTGATGATGATTGCCTGAAATGTTCCAAATTTCAGACTACCAACTGTGTACATCCTCAGGAAGCGAGTGAAGGAATTTTATGTACTGTTTGGTATCCCCGAATGAATAAGGCTGCATCTTAAAATAAGATATGAACATTTTTTGATTTTAAAACAAGCTTATCATATAAGCTTGTTTTTTTGTATTATAACAGAAAATATTTATTGTAACCTTTTCAATTTTACCTTTTTTACTTTCATCCTGTCAAGCTTATATAAATTTAATCGTTTAATCCTTTTCCATTAAGGATTTGTTGTGCGTATTTTTCAATTCTTGATAGTCGGGTTTTGGATTGTTTAGGTGCAGAAAAATGTAGTAAATAAGCTCTTTGCCGTCCGGGTGTTAATGCTTCAAAAGCAGTTTTTAAGGCTGGATTTTCCTTTAATTTCTGTTGGAATTCTTTGGGAATTGTATATTCTGCAGTCTTTTTAAACTCTACTTTTAAACCGGCTTTTTCTACTTCCACAGCTTCATAAATGTAGGTTTTGAGAACGGATTCCAACTCGGTTATTTCCTTACTATTGGTAAACCGGATTTGGCGTTGTGCCTGCATATTTTCCGATTGCCGGATGAGGATGTTGTTGGTATCATTCAGCAATGCTCCTTTGAAAAAGAGAAGTGCACAGTATTCTTTGAAACCGTGTATGAGAACTATGTTAGTTTTTTGAAATGTGTAACAGGGATTTCTCCACTTGAATTCTTCGGTCAATCCGCAATCAAGAACGATGGTTCTTAACTTCTCAAATTCTTTCTGCCATTTTTCAGCTTTGTTTATGTATTCATCAACTTTTGAATTCATATTCGGAAATTTGAATGGTAGTAAATTCCCTGTGTTTTGTTTTTTAAATATGTGTAGTTAATTGGTTATACTAAGGTACTTATTGTTATTCATGTATGCAAATTTTTGTTAAATTCAGGATAATTAAAGTAAGTGAAAGCGGATAGTTATTAGTCAATAGCCTTTAGAGAGACTTTCAGGGAAATAGAAATTCATACTTTTTGGTCTAATCCTTCGAATTCAGATAAAATAGAAGATGGATTATAAAAACCGGAGGATATTTGTATGAGTTTTTAATTTTCTGCTTTTCTCTGAGATTTAATATCGTTCAGATATTTTCTTATATTTTTTTCTAATTCAACAGGGTAGGGGAATCCAAGCGTTTCAGATAATTCTATCCCGATTTCATTTATTAAATCTGAAAAGGCGAACAAGGCATTCCAGTTATCTTCTATACTGCTTCCGGAAAATGTTTTTTCAATTCTTTCCCACTGTTCCGGAGACAGGTATTTTTTAAAAAGCCGTCCGTATTTATTGGTAGTTATGTTCCAATTATTATGACTGGCTATATACCATTCTATCAGCGGAATTATATAGCTGGTTCTTATCATGTTTTCAGACATAAATTTTGCATAAAAAATTTCATCTCTGGCAAGGCTTTTTGCAACATAGGTGGTATCCCACCAAAAATCATTTATAACCCGAATAAATTCTTCTTTTGCGGGTTGTTTAATAATGCTGACCTGGTAAGAGGGTTTTTTCATATTGTTTGTAATATAGTCTTTATCAAGCATTAATTTATAGCCAATATCACAGTCTCAGGGCAGTATCTTACTTTGTACTTCCTCTAAAAACTTATTTTTAATATATATTTTGAAATCTACTTTTATATAATCATCATATAAAACCATTTTCATGGCATGTTTTCCTTCAAAACAGGTTTCATTTTCTTCAACCATAGCTATAGGTTTTCCGAAGTTTTTTATCCAGCTGTTGTCGGATATATAAGAAGAATTTTCTTCAAAAATAAGTTCTATATCCAAGTCGCTGAAATCATCAACCGGAGCTAAGGGATTCACTAAAGAGCTTGTTAATAATACCGCTCTG
>JAVBRH010000078.1:0-4529 GCA_031548225.1 Apibacter sp. | reverse complement strand
CTGATTAGTGCTTTTTAATTATATTTACCATATGGACATTGATGCTATTTTATCTAAAATACAACAATTTGTAAAGGAAAAGTTATCTCATGACAGTTCTGGTCATGACTACTGGCATGTGGAACGGGTAGTAAACAATGCCAAGAAAATCCTCAACGATGAAAAGGCAGACAATCTGAAAGTTTTACTGACAGCCTGGCTTCATGACGTTGGAGACTACAAACTGCACAACGGAACAGACAAAACCCGTGAAATAGTATCTCCTTTACTTACTTCTTTAGATTTCCCTCAAGACTTCACGGAAAACATCATACAAATCATTTCTGAAGTATCTTATAAAGGAGGACATAACACTCCCCCATCTACCATAGAAGCAAAAATTGTTCAGGACGCAGACCGCTTAGATGCTATCGGAGCCATTGGAATTGCCCGCGCCTTTGCCTATGGAGGAAGTAAGGGACGGGAAATATTCAATCCGGAAGAAAAACACAGAGAATACGAAAATAAAGAATCTTACCAAAAGAGCGAATCCTGTACTATTAACCACTTCTACGAAAAGTTGTTAAAACTGAAAGACCTGATGAACACAGAAACTGCAAAAGAAATAGCTCAAAAAAGACATCATTTCATGATACAGTTTTTAGATGAATTTCTAAATGAAGCTTCGGAATAAGCTTTTCTGACATCTCATTTTTTAACGTGAGTTCGATATAATTATTAAGTATAATCATCTGATTATTAGATATATTTACTTTTTTATTCATGTTATCTTTTTCTTTCAATGGTATTCATGAAACTTCGTTTTCTTGATAAAAAAGTAAGAAAAAATCAAGGCTTTGAGCAAATTTAGCTTGAAAAACTCATGGAAAAAGCTAAAATATTTAAACTCGCTTCGCTCAAACAGAAATATTTTTTAACGCTTTTTCCTTTCATTTTTCTGACGCATTTGCTCAGAGGCCGGTTCAGAAATTCTGTTTATAATCTTTTCCATTTTTATTTTATCATATTGGACTCTGGCTTTTTAAGAATTTTATCTTCTCTCCTCTCTCAAAGCAATTATTCAATTGTTCACTAATTTTTAGTACAAAAAAAGGTTCCCAATGGGAACCCTTAAATATTTTCAATCTTTCTTTTCCGTTACTTTACTTTTGCTTTTGCCAGCTTGGGAGTAACCGACTCTTTATCATAACTGTATTTAGTGAGATCGTATGATAAAGCAGAAGCAATATAAATGGATGAATACATACCAAATGTAAACCCTAAGAACAGGGCGAACATAAATCCTTGTAAACTTTCTCCACCGAAAAGGAAAATAATCACTGTTACCATAATAGTGGAAACTCCGGTATTGATAGTTCGTCCTAAAGTATGATTAATTGCATCATTATATAATTCCTCCAACGTCATTAAATGGTGAACATTATGCCGCTTATTCTCCCTAATCCGGTCAAATACAATTACCGTGTCGTTTATCGAATAACCTATAATGGTCAGAATGGCTGCAATGAAAGTCTGATCTATCTCCACAGAGAAAGGAATGATTCTCAACCAGCTTAACAGGGAGAAAGCCCCCATTACTACAACTGAGTCATGTAATAAAGACACCACAGCACCTGTTGACATCTGCCAGTTTCTAAATCTCACCAAAATATAGATAAATATCCCTGCTAAGGCAATAGAAACTGCAATAATACCATTTCTGACAATTCCACTTGCAACCGTAGGCCCTACTTCCGAAGCAGACTGAATTCCATAAGGAACTCCTTTAATAAAGTTTTCTTTGGTATAATTAGCCGGTAAATAATTTTTTAATCCTGTATATAATTTTTCCCGAATTACAACATCTATGTTAGGATCATTACTTTCCATTCCATATTTGGTTGTAACCCTCATCTGATTACCTTCTCCAAACTTCTTCGCATTGATATTAGTGGTTTCTCCATTAATAACAAATAGTTTTTCCAGAGTTTTGGAAACTTCTTCAGGATGAATATTTTTTTCAAGTTTAATTACGTAAGTTCTACCTCCCGTATAATCTACCCCTTTATCAAAACCTTTGGTAAAAATGGAAGCAAGAGAAATAATCATTATAATCACAGAAAAGATATACGCAAATTTTCTCTTTTCCATCCATTTAAAATGAACATTGGTAAACCAGTTTTTGGTAATGTTGGTAGTTAAGGCGAAATTTTGCCCTCTCTCCATAGCTCCGTAAATCAACATACTGGTAATAAAGATAGCGGTAAACAGAGTACAGAAGATACCGATAACCAAGGTTACGGCAAACCCTTTAATCGGGCCGGTACTGAATAAAAGTACAATCCCCACGATTAAAGTAGTCAGGTTTCCATCTATAATAGCTGCCAATGCATGTTTTTGTCCTTCAGCAAAGGCCTGTTTTAACGGTTTTCCCCGCCGGAGCTCCTCTTTTACCCTTTCAAAGATAATGATATTGGCATCCACGGCCATGGCCATAGAAAGCACAATACCCGCAATACCCGGGAGAGTCAGTACCGACCCCGTAGAGGCCATAATTCCTATCAGGAAGAACATGTTTATAATTAACGCCAGATTAGCGTATAAACCGGCTTTTCCATAATAGAAAATCATCCATGCCAAAATAAAAATATAGGAAACCACTATAGACAACAAACCGTTATTAATCGACTGTTGCCCTAATGTCGGCCCTACAATTTCAGACTGTATGATTTTAGCTTTTGCCGGAAGATTTCCCGATTTCAATACATCCACCAGGTCATTGGCTTCCTGCTCATTAAAACTTCCACTTATTACGGATTGCCCGTTAGGAATTTCAGTATTAACATTAGGGGCTGTATAAACCACATCATCCAATACCACTGCTATAGGATTTCCTCTTCCCTGAGGATCCTTAGGAGCATTCCTTTTGGTTAAATCTTTCCATACAACCGCACTTTCAGGACTCATCTGCATACTGATCGTTATCCTGTTGAACTCGTCAAAGGTAATACGGGCATCTGTTACCGCTCCTACCAAAGGAGCTTTATTATTTTTTGTTCCACGAATGGCATATAACTCCAATTCGTTAGGATATTTAGAATCCGGTTTAGCCGCCCAAAGCAGTTTAATATAACGCAATCCGACAGGCAATAAATTCTTCGCTTTTTCGGAATAAATCACTTTATTCACAGCCGCCGTATCCTTTATTTTGGCAATGGCTACTGCATTGGAACGATTGGAAGGAACCAATAAGCCGGTAAGTTTATTTTCTGCTATTTTCTGGTTCACATCCATCAGGTACGCCCAGGAAGCAGATTGATCATATACTTCCCAAAATTCCAGCCTTGCGGAAGTCTGAAGTAATTTTTTTACCCTGTCTGCATCCGTAACTCCCGGAAGTTCTACCAAAATCCTACCAGTTCCCGGAACCCGGGCTATGTTAGGCTCATCAATATTAAGTTTTTTGATACGTGCCCGGATTACATCAATGGCTTTGGTTACTTTTGATTCTACAACTCCGGATATATATTTTTCAACATCGGCATCTGAGGTATTGTACTGAATTTGACCAGCTAAATCCTTAGTTCCGAAAACATCCGGGGAAGATAGTTTCAAATCAGGTTGTCCCAATTCAGTTTTAGCAGTTTGAAAAGCTTTAAAAAAATTAGACGTATAGGTGGCACTGGATTTTACTTCCTCGGAAGTAGCTATGTCCAATGCTTTTCTAAATACCGGGTTTTCCGAATTATCCGCCATATCCAGAAGCAAGTCCTTTTCTGAAATTTCCAATAAAAGGTTAAGCCCTCCTTTCAGGTCTAATCCCAATTTCATTTCATTTTTCTTGGCATCATAATAATTCATTTTGATAATCCCAAGATTCAAAGTGTCTTTAGCTAATTCTTCAAGTTTAACTTTTCTACTTGCCTCGGTTTTGTTAGATAAATCATTTGCTTTGGATTCTATACGGTTTACATAGAATGTCGGAAATAATTCCGCCAGACAAATTATCGCAAGAACAATAGCAAAAAATTTAACCAGTCCTTTTCCTTTCATTGTTAAGTTTTATTGTATAATAATAAATTTTTATTTCAGTCTGCAAATATAGCAGACTATTTGATGTCTGCCAATTATTTATATGTTTTTTTGTCTAAGTTTTATAAACAATCCATAAAAAAACAACATTACTATATTCAATTTTTATATTTGCATTTTTATATTATATGATACAGGAAGAAATTCAAAAAGCAGTAGAAGTATTAAAAGAGGGGGGTATTATTCTTTACCCTACGGATACTATTTGGGGAATCGGCTGTGATGCCACTAATGAAGAGGCTATAGAAAAAATCTTTCAGCTAAAAAACAGATCTAAATCTAAAAACCTGATTATTTTGACGGAGTCGGAAAGAAGATTACAGGAAATTGTAGATGTCCCTCCTCTAGCCTGGGATCTGATTGATTTATCGGAAAAACCCCTGACCATTATCTATGATAATCCCAGAAACCTGCCGGAAAATCTGATTTCAGAAGATAACAGGAAATTGTAGATGTCC
>JAVBRH010000266.1:0-4446 GCA_031548225.1 Apibacter sp. | reverse complement strand
TTACTCATAGCTTCTTCTGCCGATTCTGCCGAATCCACTGCAAATCCTTCACTTTCGAGGTTAAACTGAAGTATTTCCCGAATGTCGGACTCATCTTCCACTATTAATATGTTATGAAGTTTATCCATGATTGTTGTTTATTTGATTTTATGCCTGATATCTCTTCCTTCCGTCAGGTAAACCGCTGCTTCTGCAATATTGGTAGCACTGTCTCCTATCCGTTCCAAATTTTGGTTTATAGCATTAATATCCAATATGTTTTCTAGATCTTCCCGGGTCAGGTTTTTAGAGGAAAATGCTTCCTGCAAGTTACTATTTATTTTACGAAAAAGCTGATTCACCTTTTTGTCTTCTTTAATTATCTGATAGGCCAGGGTATTGTCCTGGGTTGAGAAGGAGATTAAAGCATTCCGTACCATTTCCTGGACAATTCCCATCATTTTAGAAAATTCTTTTTTAAATTCATGGGTTTGAGGGCCGGATAAATCGGATTCTTTTAAAAAATTAGCTATATTAAGCAAAATATCCCCTATCCGCTCCAGATTGGTGGTAATATCCTGATAAGCAATAATTCTCCTGAGATCAGCCGCTAACGGATTAAAGGTAAATATGGTAAAAACTACTTCTTCCCGTATTTTCATTTCCAACCGGTCAATAATAATCTCATTTTCATTGATTTCTTCGTAAAGTTCTGCAATACTGTTATCTTCCAGCAACTTGGTGGCAAGCTGAAGCTGGGTGAGAACCGTTTTGGAAATCAGCTCAAAATCATTGAGTAAAATCTCCAGTTGTTTTATTTTTATTTTGATTGACATAGGTCTTGGGTATTTATGATTTTTGACTTACGATTTGCGATTGATTTACAGTTTAAAATTAGCTGAATACTCCTGTGAGATAATCTTCCGTACGTTTATGCTTTGGTTTGGTAAACATTTGCCGGGTGGAATCGTATTCTACCAGTTCTCCCAGATACATAAACATGGAATTATCCGAAATTCGCGCCGCTTGGGACATATTGTGGGTAACTACCAATATGGTGTAATCCTTTTTCAATTCCAGCACCAGCTCTTCAATCCGGTTGGTTGAAATAGGATCTAAGGCGGAAGTAGGCTCATCCATCAATAGAATCTCCGGCTTCAGGGCCAGTGCCCGGGCAATACACAATCTTTGCTGTTGCCCTCCGGAAAGGAAAGTCCCTCGTTCATTCATGGAATCTTTTACTTCTTCCCATAAGGCTACATTCTTTAAACTTTTTTCCACAATCTCTTCTTTTTCCGACTTTTTCAATCTAATTCCATTGAGGCTGTATCCTGCAATTACGTTTTCGGATATACTCATAGTGGGAAACGGGTTGGGTCTTTGGAAAACCATTCCTGCCATCCTGCGGACTTTCATCGGGTTCATATCAAAAATATTTTCTCCTTTCAGCAGAATTTCTCCTGTGGTTTTTATGTTGGGATATAATTCGTGCATCCGGTTAATCGCCCGCAATAAGGTACTTTTTCCACATCCGGAAGGCCCCATAATCGCCGTAATTGTATTTTTATTCACCACCGCATTTACATTTTCCACTGCATTTTTTCCGGGAACATAAGAAACACAGACTTCTTTCATTTCCAGAATCGGCTGACTATATTGATTATTATTTATTGAATTTTCCATTTTTTAGATATGTTTTTCGCTATAAGATTGAGCGTTAAAATGATTAACAATAACAAAAGTGAGGAAGACCAAACCAAATCGGAAAGATTGGGGTCATTATAAAATTCCCAGATCAATAACGGAATGGAACTGGTGGGTGCGGTTATATCCCAGTTCACTATGGAAGCTCCCAAAGCGGTAACCAAAAGGGGGGCGGTTTCCCCCATTACCCGGGAAATTGCGAGCAATGATCCGGTAAATAATCCTCCAAAGGCAGAAGGAAGCAATACTTTGAAAATAACATTTACATAGGATCCCCCCAATGCTAACGCTGCCTCTTTCAGGGTAACGGGAAGCATCTTGATACTTTCTTCGGTGGAACGGATAATCATGGGAAGCATCATAATAGATAAAGCCACGCTTCCGGCTACGGCAGAATAGGAATGCATAGGACGGACTACCCAGATATAAACTATGATCCCGATAACTATGGAAGGGATTCCCTGTAATAAATCCGTAAGGTTTCGTGTTAAATTGGCAAAAAAACTGTTTTGTTTTTCTGCTAAATATACTCCGGTTAAAATGCCGACTGGAATGGAAATAAGAATAGCAAGTCCCAATATCAGTAAAGTTCCGGTTATTCCGTTTAAAATACCCCCAGGAATAATCTCATCGCTCATTTTAGCCAGCATGGCATCCATTGAGGTAGGAGCTATTTCCATAAATAAGCTCAGATTAAACTGTTTGTATCCTTTCTTTATCAATTCCCACAATATCAGAAACAGGGGAACCATTGCCAGGAATGAAAAAAAGCAGATTCCGTAAAAAAATAATTTACTTTTCGCTTCCCTGTATTTTATGCCTGATGCAACCATGATCTAACTTTTGTGAATTATTTTTAAACTGTATTTTGCAATAAAATTGATTATTGCTGTAATTAAGAATAATAGCAACCCTATTGCCGTCAGGGAACTCAATTTGAGCCCGGACGCTTCACCAAACTGATTGGCGATAATACTTGCCATTGTATTTCCAGTATCTGTAATTCCGGAAGGAATGTTATTGGTATTACCTATCAACATGGTAACTGCCATTGTCTCTCCCAATGCCCTGCCCAAAGCAAGGATATAGGAAGTTACAATCCCGGAACGGGCCGCAGGCAGACTTACTTTAGTAATCATTTCCAGGCGGGTAGCCCCTAAGCTGTAAGCCGCCTCTTTTAGTTCATTGGGAACCATACCTATAAATTCGGCACTTAAAGAAGAAGCGTAAGGAATAATCATAATGGCCAAAACAATCGAAGCCAATAAAATCCCAAACCCCGCATCACTAACACCTAAGTCTACCAAAACCGGACAAACGACATAAAATCCCCATAATCCATACACTATGGAAGGGATTCCTGCCAATAAATCCACAATGGAACTTACAACCGAAGAAATCTTTTTTCCTCTGAAATATTCCCCGTTAAACAAAGATACAGGCAATGAGAATAAGATACAGAAAGCCAATGCCAAAACGGAGGTCATTAAAGTTCCGGTAATGAAAGATAAAGCTCCGTAGTCCTCGGTTTTAGGATTCCATTTACTGGAAACAATAAACTTAAAGAATCCTATCTCTGAAAAGGTTTTCATGCTCTGACTTACCAAAGCATATACAATACCTGCAGTAAGTAAGAGGATTATAAAAGAAGCTAAAAATAATAGTATTTTAAATAACTTGTCTTTCATATTGACTGAATAATTGAATAACAGAGTAATAGAAGTTAGTTGTAAGAAATTAGATATGAGAAGCAAGAAAAAGCCTTTTTCTCATGTCTAATTTCTGAAAGCTATTAGCTAAAAGCTAATAGCTAATGGCTAACGGCTATTTTGTTGTATGTAATAGATTTTATAATGGTCTGTGTTTTTTCCACTGCTTTAGCTGAAAGCGGTGCATAATGAGTCTGAGCCGCTACTTTTTGCCCTTCTTCTCCGATAACGTGATTTAACAATGCAACCAATGCTTTTGCCGTACTTTCACTTCTATTGTTATATGCCTGTTCTTTATATAAAATAATCCAGGTAAAGGTACTAATCGGATAAGCTTCCGGAGCACTTGAATTGGTAATCATGATACGGGTATCATCCGGAATATCTACATTGGCAGCCGCAGAAATACTTTCCGTGGTAGGCTCCACAAATTTTCCCGAAGCGTTCTGTAACAATGCGGTAGGAATATTTAAAGCCAATGCGTATTCGGAACCTACATATCCGATGGATCCTTTGGTTTTGGCAACGATTCCGGCAACTCCCGGATTTCCTTTGGCTGCCATTCCTACAGGAAACTCCAATGATTTACCTTTTCCTATTTCCTTGTTCCATGTTTCATCTGCTTTAGACATATAATCGGTAAAAACATAGGTAGTTCCACTTCCGTCTGAACGATAAACCGGAGTAATAGCTAAATCCGGAAGATTTAAATCCGGGTTTACGGCTTTCAGTTTTGCATCATTCCATTTGGTTATTTTTCCTCTATAAATTTCAGAAATCAGCTCTGCAGTCAACTTCAAATTTTTAACTTCCGGCAAATTGTAGGATAAAACTACTGCTCCCATGGCTGTAGGAATGTGTATTACGTCAGCTCCCATTTCCTTACTTTCTTCTTCGGAAAGGAAAACATCCGTAGCGCCAAAATCAACCGTGCGGTCTTTTAAACTACGGATACCGCTTCCGCTTCCGGTAGCACCGTAAGTTACTTCGTTTCCTGTTTTCTCAGCATAATTTTTGAATACAATATTGTAATAGGGCGCTGGAAAGGTAGCTC
>JAVBRH010000163.1:0-9229 GCA_031548225.1 Apibacter sp. | reverse complement strand
AAATTGTTTTCCCTTCTTTTTTTAGTTTTGTATATAATTCTCCTAATTTTTTCATTTCTTCATTATAAACCCTTATACACCCATATGTTCCCAATAATTTACCCCAATCTTTTAATGATTTTTTATAATATCCTGTTGTATGACCGCTATGAATTGCTATACCTGCCCTACCATTTTTTGTGGCAGTTAAAAAGTCTCCACTATTTCCTTCTAAATAGATTAGACCATAATTACCATAACTATACTCTCCTTTATGAGCCTCAGGATTATAATTGGTTGTAGCTCTACCTGTTGGAGTATCTCCATTTCCAGATGCCTTTAATCTGTTTGAATTTGAGCCTCTACATAAAGAATGTGTTTTGAATAAAACTCCTGAGCTATCAAAGACAACTAATGGTCCTTCTAAATCTCTGGATTTAGGAGTTATAACATCTATGTATACCTCATTACTTTTTGCTGTATATTTTCCATCATAGGTAGAATTTATAGATAGTTGTTGGTTTTTATCTTTAGTACATTTTTCTACTTCAAGTACTTTTACCGCTTTTTTAAAATACTTTCTTCTTGGAGCACGTATATCTTCACTTGTAGAAGCATTAATTTTATATGTTACTTTATCTACATCTGCATCAGTAAGCCCATGAGCAACAGAATTTATTCCTTTCCACCCCCAATATGCTAATGCTGATACTATGGCATCTTTTGGATTATCTCTTAATTTATACGGGTTATTCCCATCCAACCATTGTATATCAGCTTCATTATTTATCTTCATATTTTTGTTGAAATACTTCTGCAATTCTCTATAATTTTCTTTCCAGGTAATTTGTTTAAATCCCTTTCCACTATAACGCCAGCCATCATCTTTGTCTGTATGTTCCTTTCCGTTCGGATGGGTCTTTCCATAAATAGCATTGGCTACCATTTTTTGAGAAGCCTCGTCTTTGGAAGCATTAGACAATCTCTTCGCTTCATTATCTCTTTTTTCTCCTTCAGGAAATTGTTTAAAATAAGATGTAAATAATCCCCTCATTTTTTCCCATTTTGAATATGTGAAATTTTCCTGCATTATATAAAATTTACTTTCCTGGGCTATTTGTGTCAGAAAATGAGCTTTTCTGACACAGGTATTAATACCTACTTTTTTTCTATACTGGTTTAAATATGGCAGAGCCGCTTTTATCACGGTATCATTTTTAATCAGGCAAATTTCTTCATTTTTTTTATTTTTTATTGTACATATCTCTTTAATTTCCTCTAAAGTTATGTCCTTATCACACCTGGGACATTTTTGTTCCTCCTCTTTCTTCTCTGGTTCTTCCATAACTACCACTTTTACACCCTCGGGTTCCAAAGTGGAAAAGTCAGATTTATTTACCTCAACCACTTCGCTTTTTACCGTCTGACTGGTGTCATACAAAGTTACCTGCGCAAAAATATCCTGATACCATATATCTCCACCCTTGTCCTGCATTTCTTTGGTCAGCTTCACATCCATATAGCATTCGTTGCTCACTACAATCCAATCCTTATTATACAGTAGTTGATTAAAAATAATATCCTCGTCGTAGAGCTTCAGGTTTATTTTCCGGTTAATCAGGTTTTCACTTTCTATATATACCCGCAGGGTTTGGCCGTAGGTAGCCCTCCCCTTAATAGGATTTCCTTTGGCATCCCTGAAATATACCCGGATAACCTTAGGCTCTTTCCAGGCGGAAGCCGGAGGCTTGGCCGGGGCATCTACCGGGGCTTTATGGATAACCTTAGGTTGTTCCTCTTTTTTGGGCTCCGGCTCTGGAGCCGGGGCTTTTTTAGGCTGGGGTTTCGGTGTTGGTTTCGGCGTTGGCTTAGGTTGGGTAGGCGGCGGAGTATAATCGGGATTGTTTACATTCACATTTCCGCTGTGTTGTTCCGCTTCCTGCCTTCCGAGACGGGAAACAGTTACATAGTATTCAAGGTATTTTCCATCATTTTTTGGATTTTTGGGGAATTTGCTCATTGTATCGAATATCAGGGAAAAAGACACCTCTGCCAGTCCGTTTTTTACTATGGACTGCTTACTGAGGATAAAGTTTTCTCCGTTTTCCGGATTTTGTTCCGGCCCGGAATAAAGGGAAAATACCAGGGTTTCTCCTTCCATCCCTGTACACTGGGCACGGGCGTATAGGGTTTCGGAACAGGAAAGCACCCGGTTGATCTTGTTCCGGTTGGCGTCCAGCATATCCACCTGTTTGATTTCCGGCAGGTCTTCCCCGTCCAGGGTAAAAATAAACTTTGCCAATTTTTCCCTTCCGCTTTCCCTTACCATAAAGGCCTCCGTAAGCATCTTCCGGGCTTTCAGCCTTTGGTTTTTAAAGACAATGGATATTTTCTGTCCGATTTTTTTCTTTTCCAGTTTCAGTTTGCGCCAATTCCCTTTTCCCTCGTCCACACTAAAGTCCCAATGGAGCTTTTCCGACGGGTAATGCGGAATTTTTCCTTCCCGGGTAAGCAGCTCGTAGGTTTCCGTCCTTCCCATTCCCACAGAGGTATTTCCCATTATCTTATAATCCGGCTCGTTCGTCTCCTTAGGAATTTTTACAATATCTCCTTCATAGATCCAAGGCTCATATCTGCCTTTTCTTTTTACCATTTTTACAGTATGGGGATTAGCCTGAACAATTTTGTGTTCCGGTACATTGTACTTTTTAGAAAGCCCCCAGATGGTTTCTCCTTTTTTTACTTTGTGTAAAATATAGTCAGGCATAACGGTTTTTTACAATTTCAGATTTATGATTGTTGATTTTAGATATTGAGATATAAGATTTTAGACAATTACTTTCTTTTTTTCTAACTTTTTAACTTAAAGAGATGTTTCCTTTCGTCAACATGACACATCCTCCCATTCTCCCCTTCGGGGCCGGGGGATTATCGGCAAATTAACTCGCATCATATATCTCTTCACTTTCCTGTTGTATGTTTTCCATATCCCCTGCCGGATTCATCAGGTCGCACAACTGTGGGTCAACCTTGCGGAAATTGCTTTTGGAAAGTTCCGCCTGCTGTCCGTGAAAAACAATGGAAATGCACCCGGAACCTCCCACCGGACAATCCGCCGTGCTGTCTTCCAATAATGCCTTACCTTCTCCTTTTGACACTATCGTAACTTTTTCATAATATCCATTCCATTGGGTAACGGCCACGGTGCAGGGGGAATTGTTCTTTTTGGAACAGCTTCCAAAGCTGTTCTTTTCAAAGGTGGCTCCCACATCTGCCGTAGTAACGGTGAGTTTACTGCTTCCGTATTTGTCATTGATATAATGATAGTTCTGGGTTTTTACCACCAGCTTGTCCGGAGCATTCCCGTACAAGCATCGGCAGATAGCTCCCTGACATACATAATGTTTTTTCTTCATAGCCTTTGGGTTTTTGATTTATGGTTTTAGGCTTTAGTTATGAGATTTTAGACATGAGATTTTTTTCTTTTTTCTAACTTTTTTCTTTAATAGATTCCTCACTTCGCTGACGCTCTATTCGGAATGACACATCCTCTCTCTTAAAACCTGCTGAGGAAATGAGTGAAACCTCAGCAGGAATCGACTCATACCTCAGCAGGAAATTACCAAAACCTTATGAGGTTTTGGCGGTTTGTTTAACTTTTTTCTTATCAGCGTTTTGAAGGGCTTGCAATATTCGTTTTCCGGGACGGAAATTGACTTTTACCGATTTTATTTTTGATGCATCCACTTTGTCCTCGGTTTCTGACGGATGACTGGAAAGGGAAGGGTACAAGCTTCCGATTTTGTCGAAGCGGACAATTCTTCCTTCGGCAAGTTTGGTCTGGGCTACATTTTCAAGTGCCAGAATCACTCCCCGGATGTCTGCTTCCGACAAAGCACTGAACTTTTCAATATCACTTACGAGTTCGTCTATGGTACTTTCCCCTTCAATAACGATTTGGGCATACCATTTCTTTTCTGTACGATTTTGTGGATTTGCTTTTTGTACTGGTTTAAATTTCATATTTATATAATTATTAATTTATGATTTCTGATTTTAGATTTCAGATATGAGATTTTAGACATAAGACTTTTCTTTTTTCTAACTTTTTTCTTTAATAGATTCCTCACTCCGCTGACGCTCTGTTCGGAATGACACATCCTCTCCCTTATATCTTACTCCTTATCTCTTACCTCTTATATTCCTTCTCATCCAGCCAGATACGGAGTTCGGGTTCCTTCTGTTCTTCTTTCTGTAAAGTTTTTATTTCCGGGGAGGTCTGAACTGTTCCGGTCGTTTTTTTATTTATTCTCTCTATTTGGAGTTTGAGCAGGTTATGGTTGTTTCCGGAATGAGTAAAGAAAGCCTTTTCTATACTTTTGTCCTGATTGTTGAGAACGTATTGTATATCTATTTTTTCTTCCTTTGAAGGTTGTATGCCTTCCATATATACGGAAAAACAGTCTTTATCATCAGTTTCAACATCTACCCAGCGGGAAAAGGCAAATTCAATTCCTTTGTATTCCCGGATATATTCCCAATAAAGGTCTTCACCGAAAGTCCTATGGTAAATACCCCCAAAGTAAAGGAAAAAGAAAGGGGAGTTTTTTACTTTATGGTTGAGCAGGGCTTCGGAGTCATAGATCTCGTCCGATTGCTTCAGGTAATTTTGGGAATAGGCATCTATATAGTAACGGTGCAGTTTTCCTTTCAGGGTGTTCCAACGTTGTGCCAATTCAGCATAATTATGGATTTTATTAATTTCCCCTTCTGTTGATACGGATAACAACAAAGGATATAAAGGCTCGCCGCACGCATGGGCCAGCTCGTCAGCCACCAAGTCCGGTTTTTTACCGTTAATCCGGAAATTATGAGCCTGAACTTTTAGTAAAGAAAAAGTTCCGGAATCAGGAACTATGCTTTTTATTTCAAGAGTATAAGACAGGTTTTGTTTTGAAGTTTCGGCGGTAACCCTATACGTGTAATCTGTTAAATGAGTATTATAAGAAATAGAATTATGTTTTCCAAATATAACAGTATTCATATTTTTTTGTTATGATATTATTACAAAATATAAGATTAATTATTTTAAAACTCAAATGTAATAAAAAAATATGATACTGGATAAAGTTCCCCGGATTATTTTACCTTATTAGTTGTTAGCTGTTAGATATAAGATATAAGGAGTAAGGGTAATCCCCCAGCCCCGAAGGGGAGTAGCCCTCCTTCGGAGGATTGGAGGACAATAGGAGAAATCTTTCTCCAAAAGCTAGTAGCTAATGGCTCGGCTATCAGCAGAGATCCTTCACTTCGTTCAGGAAGACAAGCTAAACACAAAGCTGTCATTCGAAGGAATCTTTCTCTCTAAAAGCTAGTAGCTAATAGCTATTGGCTGTTAACCGAGATTCTTCACTCCGCTTCGCTCTGTTCAGAAAGACACATCCTCCCCATCCTTCCTCCTTACACCTTATCTCTTATTCCTTATCTCTTTAAAATTCCAATAAAATATGAATATCCCGGGTATATTGCTTTAATCCTTCCTCTCCGTGTAAAAATGAAAGTCCGGTAAGAAAAGAGAACTGCTCTACCGTTGCCCCACAATTTTCCACTAATTTCGCACAAGCTACTGCCGTTCCTCCGGTTGCCAGAACATCATCGTGAATCATTACCCGTTGTCCCGGCTTTATCTGTCCTTTTCTCATTTCAATTTCCGCTTTTCCATATTCCAAATCGTATGCTTCCGAAATAACCGGAGGGGGTAATTTTCCGGCTTTACGAATCAGAACAAAAGGAACTCCCAAATCCCGGGCAATCTGAATTCCGAATAAAAATCCCCGGCTTTCTATTCCGCAGACCACATCCACCTTTCCCTTCCCCAAACCTACAAATGCTTTTATAATCCGGTTGCACAAATCCGCATTAAGAAAAATCGGTGAGATATCTTTATACTGAATTCCTTTTTTAGGAAAATCCGAAATCCGGTCAATATGCTCATCTATCTCTTTTCGTAAACTATCCATAAGTTATTTTTTAATTATGATCACTTCCAGGTATCTTCTTTTACTTCTTTGGTTTCCGTATCGGCAATCAGCCAGTTATCCTTGTCTTTTTTAAGAATAAAATTTTGTTTCAGTGTCTTTATTTTTCCATTCTTATCTTTAATCTGATATAAGGCAAAAACAGTCATTTTATCTTTCGAAGAATTTACCACTTCTGTGGTCAGTAAATTGGTGGCCTCAATAGTTCCGAATCCGTTGGATGGAGAAGAAAATTTTTCTTCCGTATCCCATTTAGGATTTTTAGTCAGACTATACGCTTTAGAGAAATTTTTATTTCCTATATTCTGAATGAAACTTTTCACATTATCCAGACCTATCTGATTATTGATCTCATTCTCAATGGAGTTAGCCGCTTCTCTTGTTTTGGATAAATCCACAGGAATGTTGGACAATTTTCCGTACAGATACTTATCTCCTGCACTGGTTTTAACCTCTACATCCACACTTCCATTAGCCATTTTCTCCTTATCAAACATATTATAAGGAATTTTAATCCCTTTTTTTAATCCAGGATCTCCAACTTCAGATGAGGTAACAGTCCTTTTGGTTACATAAACCACAGTTCCGTTATTAATAAAAGAAATGGAATATTCCAAAGGTAAATTCGTATAGGAAACATTGCGATCCGTATCATCTACGAGTTCTGGATAGAGATAAAAACCGTCATTGAGTTCCGGATCTGTATTTACAGAGGAAAAGCGTAAATTAATACGGGTAGCAGCCTCAATTTGTTTAAATTTTTTCTCTTCCTCCGTCAAAGGCTTAGCTGTTTCATCAAAAACAGAACTGTCCAATGTATTCATGGAAGTACTCGACCAGGCTATTTTGTTCTCCTTGGCCACTTCTTCTGCCATATCAAAAATCTGTTCTGCATTTTTCCCGTTCAACAGTTTATAAAGTTGTTCCCAACGTTTATTTTCATCCGTTCCCTCCGTTTTAAATTTATAAATCAGCTTTATGGCTTCCTGGATTTTATCCTGCTGAAGTATGGTAAGCTTGGATGACAGAGATTCTATACTCTTGTTAAAAGTATCTTTGGAAGCCCCGTCCACCGCTGAATATTCCTTTTTACAGGAAAAAAACAGAAAGAAGCAACTGAGCAGTATTAAAAATATCCTTCTCATAAACTTGTGTTTTTATTTCAACAACATTCTTATGTACAAAGGTACTAATTCCGCTTTATTTTATGCTAAAAATAAATCCGGTAACTTTTTCGGGATTACCTCTAATGTTCTCCCGCCTTCAGATAGTAAACCCCGGAAGTTACTACTTCCTGATTAGTATCAAAGTCTATAAGTTCTATATATTCTTTGCTTTCTGCTCCTGTCCGGACTTCTTTTCTCTCTACCTTGTCTCCTTTTCTAAGAAAAACATATTTCTTTCCTCCTTCTTCAAAAACGGCATCTTTAGGAAGGGAAGGTACTGCCCGGGTTTTATTGATAATAACCGCATTAACAAATCTTCCTTCATAAAAATCGTTAGGAGGCAATTTACTTTCAATATCCACATGAACCTGAATGGTATTGTTTTTAGTATCGGTGACCCGTCCTATGAGATGGACACTTCCTTTCAGGGTATCCTGAATTTCAGGTAGTGTAAACTCAACCTCTTGCCCTACAAAAAGAGAAGGTGCATACTTTGACGGAACATTCAGCTCCACATGGAGTTCATCCTGATTGATAATCATAAACAATTCATCGGCTGTGGTTATCTGTTTACCCGGAGAAATTTCTTCTGCCTGAATGAATCCGCTCCTTGGACTTACTATAGGTAAAACAGGATTTATTTTCCGGGTGCTGAGAATATTTCCGGGGCTGAAACCCAGTAATTGAAGTTCTGATCTAAGGCTTTCATATTCGGCAGAGGAAACCTGATATAGGGCTTGTGCCTGTTCGTAAGCCTTCCGGCTGATAGCGTCTTCGGCCAGCAGGGATTGTTTTCTCTGATAATCTTTATAATTAAGGTTTTTATTGAAATAGGCTTCTAAAAATTGTTTTTGCAGGGTAATGAAAGATGGATTCCGGATAGTTGCCAGCACCTGCCCTTTTTGTACATACTGCCCGGTAATAAAATTCACTTTATCAACAAATCCATCTACCTGACTGTGAATGGATGATTTATTCTGAGGCAGGGCATGGATAATTCCACTTACTGTAAACTGGGTATCCATATACCGGGATTCTGCCTTTCCAAATTTGATTCCGTTGGTTTTTATCTGCTCAGGTGTCAGGGTAAACTGACCTGTTTCTGTTGCCTTTTCTGTTGTTGCCTGTTGTTCCGTTTCACTTTTGGAGCAGGAAAACAACAGGGATAGGGAAAACAGGGATATATAAATAATCTTTTTCATTTTAAAATCAATTTTGCCAGGTTAGATATTTCAATTCTATCAAAGTCTGGTTATAGTTATTAATTAAATCAAGGTAAGTAAGATCAGCATCTACAGAAGATTTGAGCATACTACAATACTGAAGGTAATCTATTTCTCCATAATTGTATTTGGTGGTAGCCACCTGTCTCATTTTTTTTATTTCTTCCCAATGGGTATCTCCGAAAAAACTCAACTGCCGGTTATATTCTTTTTCTTGTTCCTGCAATTGTTTCAATTTAAGGTTCAGGCTCTTCAGGGTATATTCTTTTTGATTGGTAAGAATCTGATTGTCTATTTTAACCTGTTCCTGGGATTTCTTATAATAATTATTAAAAAGCGGAACACTCAGCATTACAATGCCTGCATAATAGTTATAATTATTATCAAGGCTTTGCATCATTCCCCCCACAGAAAGATCGGGAAGCCTTTGGGCCTTTTCCATTGCCAAAGTTTTCTGGTTTACCTCCTCGGCTTTATCAAATTCCTGTGTATATAAGGTATTCAGACTATCCGTCCGGACAAAGTTATCCAGCTTATAAAAATTTTCTGCCGGAAGCAGATTTTCTTCTGCCCCTACATTACATAGGGTAAAAAGCTGACTTTCCACGTTCAGATATTCTTTTTCATTCATTGCCTTTTGCTGGAGGATTTGCTGTACTTCTACTTTAAAGAACTGTTTTTCCATATAGTCAGTTTCTCCTTTTTGATAGCGGATATCTGCTTTCCTCAATCCGTTTTTATAAAGGGAATCTATCTGGTTAAGCAATTTTCTTTTTTCGAGGGTATAAATCCATTGGTTATACAGTTGTTCTACCTGAAATTC
>JAVBRH010000129.1:0-5874 GCA_031548225.1 Apibacter sp. | reverse complement strand
ATTTTATAAACTCCCTCTAATCCGCTTTCCTCTTTGGGGATTAGGGTCCATTTATTATTATAGAAGTTTAGAATATTTTTAGCAGCATAAATCCAGATTTTACCTGCATTATCAGCTTCTAAAGCATAAAAATAAATAGTACTGGTGTCGATAATATCCGGTATTTGTTTTGTGAAAATAGTTCCGTTGAAACTTTCCAGTCCTCTGTCAGTGGTTATCCATAAATAGTTGGATTCATCAAAGGTTAAATGATCATTCCAGTTATTTTCTAAATTTGAATTTTTTGAGTTCCAAATGGTAAATTTATAATTTTTGAGATTTTCATTTTTATAGGTGTAAGTGGTATTATAGATTTCAGGATTTTGGGGCTTGTCAAATGATTTTCTAAATGCTTCTAAATCAACACGCTCTATATTTCCACTGATTTTATTATCTTTTATAAAAAAAACTAAACTTATAGATGTGCTTTCTTCCTTCTTATTTGAAGTTATTGCCGGCTGCCACTTTTTTAGGTTGTTTAATTTATCAATAATTTTTAATGTTATGGGATCATTAGACTTGTCTGTATGGCTTAGAACACAACCTTTTCCTTTGGAATTTATTAAAACCTGAAATTTAACATTTCCGGAAACTCCTTTTAAATCAAGAGAATTATTAAGTTCTTCCAATAATTTTTGAAACTCCTTTTCATCATAACCTGCTTTCACATCGCCACAATCGAGGCAGAATTTGCTCGTATCGCAATTATTTAATTTTACAGGAAAAATATTTTGGGCATTTATGTTTAACGAAATGAACAAAATAAACAATGCAATAAAATCTCTTTTCATTGGAATTAGTTTTAGATGCTTCAGCAAATATAAGCAAAACTCCTATATCCTATAATTGGAAGAATAATCCTAAAATGTGATTGATCAGATATTTATTGCTAAACTATGGTTTTTAGAGCTCTTTTGATGAAATGGTTGCCTTTAGATGAATGGATACAGCTCCCATTTATGAAATACTTTAACAGCTTTCCTTTTCACGGACTAAATCTACTCCGTTTTCGCTCATATGTAAGATGCAGGATGCCATCTTATTGATTTCATCTTCATCATGACTAACCAGGAGTATGGTGGAATTAAACAATTTGTGTACTTTCAGAATTTCTTCCTGAAGTTCCACTCTCATTTCCCGGTCAAGAGCTGAAAGAGGTTCATCCAGTAATAAAATGTCTGTTTTTCTTGCCAGCGCACGGGCCAATGCAACTCTTTGTTTCTGTCCTCCTGATAATCTGTCCGGTTTCTGTTTTCTTAGAACTTCCAGGTCAAATGTTTTCAATAATTTAGTTATCCAGGAAGGATCTTTGACTTTAGACTGTGCAAATGAAATGTTCTCTTCCACAGTCATATTAGGAAAAAGTGCATAATCCTGAAACATAAAACCGATATTTCTTTTTTGCGGTGGAATAGTAAGTTTTTCGAAAGAATTAAAAACAATGGTTTTTCCTATTTGAATAACGCCCTTATCCGGAGAGGTCAGCCCGGCCAGCATTCGAAATAAAGTAGTTTTTCCCACTCCCGATTTCCCCGAAACACAGACTAACTGTTTTTCAGGAATATCCACTTTTATCTTCAATATCCTTTCTCCTGAGGTGGTTAATATTTTATGTTCTATGTCTATGTGTATCATTTTTGAATTCAGGCTTTTTTTCCGGTTGTTATAGAGTATTGATCCTAAAGCTCTTGTTTATAGTATAAATAAGAGTCAGCAGTATAAAGGAAGTGATAAATAAGATAATCGAATACTGGTTGGCCTCTGAATAGTTTAACGCCTGTACCTGATCGTAAATAGCTATAGAAGCTATGCGGGTTTCCCCGGGAATATTTCCTCCAACCATCAATACAATACCAAATTCTCCGATACAATGGGCAAAGGTCAATGCAATTCCTGTAATAATGGAAGGTTTAATGTTGGGAAGTAATACCCGGTAAAAAGTGGTAAACTTAGATTTACCCAAGGTATAGGAAGCTTCCCGATAGCTGTCGGGTAAAGACGTAAATCCGTTTTGAAGAGGCTGTATCATAAACGGAAGTCCGGCAATAATACTGGCGATTACAATTCCTTCAAAGGTAAATGCCAGACGGGTATCAAAATATTTTTCCAGAAAAGATCCGAAAGCATTTTGAGGGCTGAAAGCCACCAACAGGTAATATCCCATAACTGTGGGAGGTAAAACCATGGGCATGCAGATCAAAGCTTCCAAAAAAGGTTTTATTTTTAAACGGCTATAAGCCAGCTGGTAAGCAACAGGAAGCCCTATGAGCAACAGGATTACTGTAGTTATTACTGCCAGCTTAGCCGTTAAAAAAAGTGTATTGATGAAGTCAGTTTCCAATAGTATTATTTTTTATCAGGCAAACCGTATCCATATTTTTCCCATATATCATCACATTTAGAACTGGTCAGATAATTCAGGAATTTAGAAGCTTCCCCGTTCTTCTCCCATCCTTTCACAAGTACGGCCGCTTGTTTTATGGGTGGACAGATGCTTTCAGGCAATACATAGTATTTTCCCTTGCTTTTCATTTCCGGAGCTAGGGCTAAAGAAAGTGCTATGAAACCGATCTCTGCATTTCCTGAAAAGGCAAATTGTGCCGTTTGATTGATGTTTTCTCCCCAGACAATTTTACTGCTGATTTTATCGTATAATTTCTGATTTTTAAGTGCAGCAACGGTATTTTCTCCATAAGGAGCATTTACCGGATTGGCAATAGCTATTTTTTTCACTTCAGATAGTAATACGGTATTTATCCCTTTCGAAACATCTAAGGATAAGCTCCACATAGCAACTTTTCCGTAACAATAGGTCTTTATTTCTCCAGAAGCAAATCCTTTTTCCTTCACTTTATTGGGAAAATCGGTATCTGCCGACATAAAAAGGTCGAAGGGAGCTCCGTTAACTATCTGTTGAGTGAGAGTTCCTGATGATCCGTAAGTAATTTGTATGGTTGCTTTAGGATTTTCTTTGATATATTGAGTTTTTATCTCTTCCAACACATATCGTAAATTAGCTGCTGCCGCAATAGTAGCTTTCTGGGCGCTGGTATAAATGCTAAATACCGAAAATAAAATTAATACTAAGATTCGTTTCATTATTTAAATTTTTTGGTTTATTAAGTTATTCATGTTGAGTCCCTTCCATTACTTTAAAAATATGAAACAGAGAAGGGAATACGGCATCCATGGATTCTTCCGCTCCGCGTGTGGAACCGGGCAGAGTAACGATTAATGTATCTCCAATCATACCGGCAACACTTCTGGACAACATAGCCAATGGAGTGCGTTCCTGTCCGTAATTTCTCATTGCTTCCGCTATTCCGGGAATTTCCCTTTCTAATAAGGGTTTTATTGCTTCCGGAGTGACATCTCTTTTGGATAGTCCTGTACCTCCGGTAATTAAAATCATGTTGATTTTTTCGTCCGAATATTTTTTTATTTTATTCTGGATCTCTTCTTTTTCATCGGGAATAATAACATAATCTGAAATGGTAACTCCCTGATTTTTTAGTTTTTCTATGATTACCTTTCCTGCCCGGTCTTCTTTTTTTCCTGCGGAAATACTATCAGAACAGACAATAACCGAAGCTTGTAAAGGGGGAGAGAAAGAGTGTTTTCTCTCCGACTTTCCCCCTTTCTTCTCTAGTAATTTAATGCTTTGTATTTCTATATTTTTATCCAGAGGTTTTAACATGTCGTAAATGGTAAGAGCCACTACGGATGCTGAGTGCATGGCTTCCACTTCCACACCTGTTTTGTAAATGGTGTGTATTTCTACCTGAATACTAATTTGTAAATCGTTGATTTCAAAATTTATGGATGTATATTCAATAGGTAGCGGATGGCAGTCCGGTATCATATCACTGGTACGCTTTGCTGCAAAGAGACCCGCAGTTTTCGCCATTTCAAAAACATTTCCTTTAGGAACTTTATTTTCCTGCAATGCTTGTATGGTTTCTATGGAACCAACCTTTACTATTGCCTGTGCAATGGCTTTCCTTAGAGAATTGCTTTTATGGGTTATGTTTACCATTTTCGACTTGTTTTAGTTATCTGCTTTTGAATAAAATGTCGGTTTAAATGTTATCATTAAGTAAGCCCATTGAGGGAAACGAGTATCTACTCCTACTTGTTTTTTCAAGATATCGGTTCCTTTATTGGTAATATAGGTACTCCATCCTCCTTGAATGGAAAAAGAAGGAGAAAGTTTGTAATCTGCAAGAAGGTCAATTTCGGAGCCAATTCCCTTATTATTTCTATTTGCTATTTTTTCAGCGGTTGAGAAGGTATGGAAAGTTCCGTTGAAACTTAATTTGGAGTTTGCTTTTACATCTACCCCAAGATACAGATCAACCAGACCTTGTACTGGTACGGTGGTCCAATATTCCATAGATCCGTTAAAAGCATGGTTGGCTCCATACAGTTTATTAAAAGTATGATCTTTACTTGCGGAAAGAGTCGATTTAGATCCTGAAAAATAGTCGCTACCTAAAGTACCGGTAAGCATTCCTGAAAATTTATATTGAGCTTTTAGTGCTAATAAATAAGCACTCAGGTCTTTATCCAGTCTATCAAAACCAAACTGGTAATAAGCCGTTGCATAAAAAGAGAACGGAATGGAAGCATCGTTCAATCCCACATTTCCTCCTGCCGTATTACGGAAGATGGAAGTTCTCACATTTTCAGGAGCAGTTCCTTTTTGAAATCCCTCATTGATCCATATAGCCGAAGCGTTGAATTTTCCTAATGGTTTATACACCCATCCATAGATCAAAGATTGATAGGTTTTGTCATATAGTGACTCATACAATACATCTGCTGCATTATTCCATGCTCCTCCTATATGTGCCTGAAATTTAGAAGACTCATATTTGAATTTAAGAGCGTCGTGAGCAGTGGGTGTATTGCTCCAGTTACTGGATGAAAGTAAACGACCGTCGTCGTAGTTCAGTATTTGCCGACCTAAAACTCCTGAGAACTCCGGGGTAAACATATATTCCCCCCATGCTTCATAGATACCCAATCCGTTTCCGGTTTTGTTGGTACCTGTGGAGCCATAGGTTTCAGTGTCCTGAATGGTTATTTTGGCTTTAAAATTCTTGTCGGCATAATAGGCACCTAATCGTACCCGCAGGTTGTTTACAAGAGCAGCATCCAAAGTATCTGCCAGAGGTTCCCTAAATCCGCTTCGTAACTCTCCGCGGCTTCGTAGTTCTCCATCGATTTTGATGGTTTGTGCGTGTGTATATCCACTCCATAGTAGAGCAAAGAACAAGACATACAATAAATTTTTACGATTCATATTACTTGATTTTGGGTTGTTATTATTTTTCATATTTTGAGTTTATATCTATAGTAAAATCTTTATTTGAATAAGCGTTTTTCCCAGTTTTCAACGGTTCCGGTTTCAAGTCTTTGAGTAAATAATTTTTTCCAGCTGCCTGCTAAAGATTCTATCTGAATTAATTTCCTTAAAGAATCTTTGTTTAAACAATCTTTATATAATACAGTCAGCAAATAGTGCAAGCTGTATTGAGGATAAGGTCTTTCCAGTAATTCAAAAGTATCTCCCTGTTGTACGCTTCCTTCTTCTATTACCCGGTAATACCAGCCCGTTTTCAGTGTATTCTGCACCTCTTCTGACATTTTCGGATAATTGAAACGGTAATTGAGTTTCCAGCAGGGCTGACGTGCCTGACTTACTTCCAGAATACAGGTTCCTGTTTTGTATTGGTCTCCGATGCAAACCGTTTCTTCCGTCATGCCTTCGGAAGATATATTTTCTCCGAAAGCTCCCGGACGGTCAAGAATATCGCAACCGGATAAAAAATC
>JAVBRH010000167.1:0-4475 GCA_031548225.1 Apibacter sp. | reverse complement strand
CAATTTCCATTGCAACCGCAAAAATTCAAAGCGGAATGGAAGACTGTATCATCGACGGAGGAGCCGAAAGTATGTCTTATATTCCGATGGGAGGATATAAACCTATCCCGGAAACCGAAACAGCAAAAGAAAACCCGAGTTATTACTGGGGAATGGGACTAACTGCGGAAGCCGTTGCCCACGATTATAAAATCTCCCGTCAGGAACAGGATGAATTTTCTTATCAGTCACACCAAAAAGCGATACAGGCTATCTCTGAAAACAAATTTGACGGACAAATCGTTCCTTTGGATATCGAATATGGTTATTTAGGAGAAAACGGAAAATCCGCTTCCAAAAAATATACTTTCAATCAGGATGAAGGGCCAAGAAAAGATACTTCAGTAGAAGCTTTGGCAAAACTCCGTCCTGTTTTTGCCGCAGACGGAAGTGTTACCGCAGGAAACTCCTCCCAAACTTCTGACGGAGCAGCCTTTGTTTTAGTTGTGTCGGAAGATTTGGTAAAAGAACTGAATCTTACCCCTTGGGCAAGACTGGTTTCCTTCGGTGTTGCCGGAGTAGAGCCGAGAATTATGGGTATCGGACCTATCCGGGCGATTCCTTTAGCCTTGAAAAAAGCCGGTCTATCCCTGAATGATATCGATCTGATTGAATTGAATGAGGCTTTCGCTTCCCAATCCGTTGCCATCAAAAAAGAACTCGGATTAAATCCGGATACTTTAAATGTGAATGGAGGCGCTATTGCCTTAGGCCACCCACTCGGATGTACCGGTGCAAAACTAACGGTTCAGCTTTTAAACGAAATGAAACTTCGTAAAAGCAAATATGGAATTGTTTCCATGTGTATAGGAACCGGACAGGGTGCAGCCAGTGTTTTTGAATTATTATAGACAGAACAAAGAAAAAAAGAAAAAAGAGTCTTTTCTCTTTTTTCTTTATCATCATTTATCAATAAAAATATAACACAAAAATCAAGAATATGGAAGCATTAAATAAAATAGCAAAAGGAGCAGAATTTATTGTTAAGGAAACTCCCTGTCAGGATATATTTATTCCTGAAGAATTTTCGGAAGAACAAAATATGATGCGTGATATGGTGAAGGATTTTATAGATAAAGAAGTAATTCCTCACAGAGAGCGTTTTGAGAAAAAAGACTATGCGCTAACAGAAGAAACCATGCGTAAAATCGGAGATCTAGGATTATTAAGTGTTTCCGTTCCTGCCGAATACGGAGGAATGGAAGCCGGCTTTGTTTCCACTATGCTGGTTTGCGACTATATTTCAGGAGCAAACGGTTCTTTAGGTACTGCTTTCGGAGCGCATACGGGTATCGGAACCATGCCTATCACTCTTTACGGAACAGAAGAACAAAAGAAAAAATATTTACCTAAACTGGGTTCCGGGGAATGGTTTGGCGCTTATTGCCTGACTGAGCCTGATGCCGGATCAGATGCCAACTCAGGAAAAACCAAAGCCGTACTTTCCGAAGATGGTAAATATTATACAATTACCGGACAAAAAATGTGGATTTCCAATGCCGGATTTGCTCATGTGTTTATTGTTTTTGCCCGGATTGAAGATGACAAAAACATTACCGGATTTATTCTGGAAAGGGATGAAACCAACGGTTTATCTTTTGGAGAGGAAGAACATAAATTAGGTATCCGCTCCTCTTCCACCCGTCAGGTTTTCTTCAATGAAACCAAAATTCCGGTGGAAAATATTCTGGGAGAAAGAAACGGAGGTTTTAAAATAGCGATGAACGCCCTGAACGTAGGAAGGATTAAATTATCAGCTGCCTGTCTGGAATCTCAAAGAAGAATCATTACTCAGGCTGTGAAATATGCAAATGAAAGAATCCAGTTTAAAACTCCTATCTCTTCTTTTGAAGCAGTTCAGAAAAAACTGGCAGACCGTGCTACCGCTGTGTATGTATGTGAATCTGCAGCTTACCGTGCAGCAAAGAATATAGAAGATAAAATTGAAGAACTAAGAGCGCAAGGACTTCCTCATAACGAAGCGGAATTAAAAGGGGTGGAAGAATATGCTATCGAGTGTTCTATCTTAAAAGTTTATTCTTCTGATGCAGCACAACAAACTGCTGACGACGGAATACAGGTTTATGGAGGAATGGGATTTTCCGAAGATGCTCCGATGGAAGCTGCATGGAGAGATTCCCGAATCGCACGAATTTATGAGGGAACCAATGAAATCAACAGTATGGTTGCCATTGGAATGTTGATCAAAAAAGCGATGAAAGGAGAAGTGGATTTATTAGGACCGGCTATGGCTGTAGGAAAAGAACTGATGAGTATTCCTTCTTTTGAAACTCCTGATTACTCCGCTTTATTCTCAGAAGAGAAAGATCTTTTAGTAAGACTGAAAAAAGTATTCCTTATGCTTTCAGGTTCTGCTCTTCAAAAATACGGACCGGAAATAGACAAACATCAGCATTTATTATTGAATGCTTCTGATATCTTAATCCAGGTTTACATGGCGGAAAGCGCTATTTTAAGAGCTGAAAAATTAGCCGCCGGAAACGAAGAAAACGCAAAAATTCCGGTAGCTATGGCAAAACTGAATTTATTTAAAGCCGTAGAAATTATCAAATCCAAAGCAACGGAATCTATTTATTCTTTTGCTGAAGGTGATGAACAAAGAATGCTGTTATCTGGGCTTAAAAGATTTGCCAAATACACCAATTCACCTAATGTGATCGGATTGACTAATAAAATATCCAAACATTTAATAGAAAAAAATGAATATTCTCTTTAAAGTTTGGCACAACTTTTGAAATATAATAACTGTTCATAAGGCAGTGAATTTTCATAGTAGTTAGTTTTGACCCCGCTTAGTGCGGGGTTTTTTATTTTACAATTCTTTAGTAAACAGAACATCAGCAATCATACGCTTTTATTAAATCTATTTTATTTATTCATTTTGGTATTAAAATTGTTGCTTACTAACCGAAATCGTATTTTGATATTTTAATTCCAAAAAATTTAAGTTAAAATGAAGTATCTCTTATTTGCAGGTCTTATATTCACTTTTCTGAGTTGTAACGGACAATCATCCTCTTCCAACGAAACTGTCACCAAAGATGTTACTGTGGTGAATTACGACGGACTAAAGAAAGTATTGGAGCAGGAAAAAGAGAATAAATTACTGATTGTTAATTTCTGGGCTACCTGGTGCGTTCCCTGCGTGGAAGAACTTCCTGAATTTATGGAAGTGAACGACAAATACAAGAACAATCCGAATTATAAAATGATTCTGATCAGCATGGATCGGGTAAAAAGTTTAGATTCCGTGAAACATTTTCTGGAGAAAAAATCCGTTACTACGGATGTTTATCTACTGGATGATATTAAAACCATGAACACCTGGATTCCTGATATGGAGTCCACCTGGTCGGGAGCAATTCCTGCTACCCTTATTTATAAGAACGGAACTAAAATCTTTTTCAAAGAAGAACAATTAAATAAAGGAGAATTGGAAACTCTCATTAAGTCTAACCTATAATAAAATCTATATATGAAAAAAATAATCGTACTCGCATTAGGAGTTTTTGCCTTGTTTTCTTTTTGTAAAAAACAGGATGGAGAATCGAAAAATCAAATTCCCACGGAACAAAAATCAAATTCTTCCGGATATCAGGTAGGGGATGAAGCTTCGGATTTTTCCCTTAAAAATGTAGACGGAAATAGGGTTTCCCTTAAAGATTATTCTTCTGCAAAGGGATTCATTGTCATATTTACCTGCAATCACTGTCCATATGCCAAAGCATATGAAGACCGGATTATTGCCTTAAACCAGCTCTATGTTTCTAAAGGATATCCGGTAATCGCCATTAATCCGAACGATCCTGAAGTTCAGCCGCAGGATAGTTTTGAAGAAATGCAGAAAAGAGCGAAGGAAAAGAACTTTACCTTTCCTTATTTGTTTGATGAGGGACAAAAGGTATTTCCTGTTTACGGAGCGACCAAAACGCCTCATGTATTCGTTCTGCGAAAAGAAAGCGGAAAACTAATCGTGAAATATATCGGAACGATCGACAATGATTATGAAAATCCGGAAGAAGTAACGGAACGATATGTGGAAGATGCCGTAAATTCCTTACTGGCAGGAAAACCTGTGGAAAAACCAACCACAGTGGCTATCGGCTGTTCCATTAAAGTTAAGAAATAAATTCTCCCAACCCTCCGAAGGAGGGCTTCCCCTTTGGGGCTAGTGTGTCATCCTGAACAAAGGAAGCATCTTTTTATTTTGTAAAAAGTACAAAGTACTATTGTACAAAGTAAGAAGTACGAAATTAAAAATTAGAAAAAGTCTTATGTACAACTTATTTTTCTAACTTCCAACTTCATACTTAAATCAGATTCTTCACTCCGCTTCGCTCTGTTCTGAATGACAGGTTTGCGTTTTGTCTGTCTTTCCGACGATAGGAGGAATCTCCCTCTAAAAGCTAATGGCT
>JAVBRH010000290.1:0-7690 GCA_031548225.1 Apibacter sp. | reverse complement strand
ATTTTATAAGCCGTTCCTAATGATGTATTCTTGGAAAAATAGGTCATCATCCATCGATAAAAGGTATTAAGCCTGTTTCCTATGGAAATAAGAGATATAAGGTGGATACATGACCAGATTGCCCATGCTGAAAATCCTTTTAAAAACAAAGCCGGATGCACTAAATCGGCTACTGCCTTGTTTTTTCCTATTACAGCCATGGAGCCTTTATCAACATAATGGAACGGATTCATTTTCTTTCCTTTTATTTCTCCCTGTAAATTTTTCGCTAAATTTTTTCCCTGTTGAATCGCTACCTGCGCTAACTGAGGGTGTCCTTCCGAAAATTTAGGATCAGCTGTCATAATGCAGGTATCTCCTACTGCATAAATATTTTCATAGCCTTTAATCCGGTTAAATTCATCCACCTGCATCCGCCTTCCCCTACCATAAATATCTTGTGGTAACCCTTCAAAAACCCGGGAAGTAACCCCTGCCGTCCAAATAATAGTCCCGGCATCCATTTTATCTCCGTTAGAAAAGTAAATTGAATTTTCATCGCAATCTTTAACCTGGGTATTGAGCAATATGTTCACTCCTAATTTTTTTAATGCGTTATAGGATTCTTTATGCGATTTATCACTCATAGGCCCTAAAAGATCGGAAGATCCTTCTACCAGATAAATCCGTATTTTACCTGCGGCTTCTCTATAATCTTTCGGGGCTGCATGGTTAACAATTTCACACAACACTCCTGCAATTTCCACTCCTGCCGGGCCTCCTCCTGTAATAACTACGGATAATAGTTTTTTTTGCTTTTCCGGATCCGGCTCCTGAATCGCCTCTTCTATTCTTTCCAAAAGAGTGTTTCTGAGAAGCAGGGCATCATTCAGTGTTTTCATGGGAATGGCATGTTTTTCCAAATTAGCCATCCCGAAATAGTTGCTTTGAGTTCCTGTAGCAAAAATCAATATATCATACTCCAATTCTCCATTGGATAAAATAACTTTATTCAATTCCAACTTCACTTCTTTGAGTTCTGCCAGCCGAAAACGTACATTTTTTTTATGCCTGATAAACCTCCGGAAAGGATAACTAATAGCAGAAGGATCTAATATACTGGAACTTACCTGATAAATCAACGGTGCAAAAAAGTTATAATTATTTTTATCAACCAGAGTAATATCAAAATTTTCATCATTTGCCAGTTGGGTTAATATATTAATTCCTGCAAAACCTCCTCCCACTACTACAATTCTCTTCTTATTCATGTTTCTTGTTTTTTATTAATTTATGCTCTCACAGATTCCAATTTACACTACTTACTATTATTATACTCAAATATTCAGCCAAATGGGGTTTATGTCCTATTATATTTAAATAAAAGCTAAGCAATAAAAATTATAGTCTTACCTTTGTAACTTAGCTTTTCAACAATGATTCAGATAGATGATACTATAATTTCTTTAGATGTACTTCAAAAACAATTTGTGTGTAATCTTCATAAATGTAAGGGACAATGCTGTATAGAAGGAGATTCCGGAGCTCCTCTGGATGAAGACGAATTACCGGTACTGGACAGGATATATGAACAGGTATCCGTGTATTTAAGGGAAGAAGGAAGGGAATCCATTGAAAAACAAGGGAAATATGTCACAGATCTTGATGGGGATTTTGTTACTCCTCTGATTGAAGGAAAAGAATGTGCATATGTGATATTCGATGAAAATCAAATTGCCAAATGTGCCATTGAAAAGGCGTATGAAGAGGGAAAGATTGACTTTAAAAAACCCATTTCCTGTCATTTATATCCGATCCGGCTGCAAAAATTACGCAAATATACAGCGGTAAATTATGATGTATGGGATATCTGTTCCGATGCCTGCACTTTAGGAAAAGAACTGAAAGTACGGGTATTTGAATTTCTCAAAGAGCCTCTAATCAGAAAATTTGGTGAGGACTGGTATAATCAGCTTATAGAAGCAGAACAACTTCTGGAAAAAGGACATTAAACATTAGATGTAAGATATAAGGAGTAAGGCATAAGACAAATTAAAACTATCAGCACATTGGCATATTAGCAAATTCAGTTACTATATTTTTTCGAAACGGAAATTTTCTCCTAAATAAACCTGACGTACTACCGGATCATTTGCCAAATCTTCAGGATATCCTTCTTTTAAAATATTTCCTTCAAACATGATATAAGTTCGATGAGTAATCGCTAAAGTCTGCTGTACGTTATGGTCTGTAATTAAAATTCCTATGTTTTTATTTACCAGTGAACGGACAATTTTCTGTATGTCCTCCACCGCAATAGGGTCTACACCCGCAAAAGGTTCATCCAATAAGATAAATTTAGGGTCTGTTGCCAGACATCGCGCAATTTCACATCTTCGGCGCTCCCCTCCTGAAAGTAAATCTCCTCTGTTTTTTCTAACATGCTCCAGTCCAAATTCTTCTACCAGCATATCTGTTTTGATTTTTCTCTCTTTCTTGGATAGTTTGGTCATTTCCAATACTCCCATTATATTATCTTCCACAGATAACTTCCGGAATATGGAAGCCTCCTGAGCCAGATATCCGATTCCCTTTTGAGCTCTTTTATACATGGCATCATGGGTAATATTTATCTTATCCAGAAAAACCTCTCCTTGTGTAGGCTTAATTAAACCTACAATCATATAAAAAGTAGTGGTTTTTCCTGCTCCATTGGGCCCTAAAAGCCCGACAATCTGGCCTTGTTCCACAGTTAAGGAAACATCTTTTACTACCCGCTTGCTTCCGTATGTCTTAATTAAATGTTCTCCTCGTAAAATCATATATTCAAAAGTAACTAAAATACCTGCTCTTTATATTGTACAGTTGTTAAAATTTTTACAAATTTATTTTTTTAAAACAATTCTGAAAGTCGTTCCTTTATTGACCTCTGAATTTAAAACAAATATTCTGCCATAATGATATTCTTCTACAATTCTTCTGGCTAAAGACAATCCCAGTCCCCATCCCCGTCTTTTAGTAGTAAATCCGGGTTTGAATATTTTTTTTATATTCTTTGCCGTAATTCCGGTACCTTCATCAGAAATATCCAGATATACGTTTTTTTTATTATCCTGAATCTTCAACCCAATAGTTCCTCCATTTTTCATGGCATCTGCTGCATTCTTTATCAGGTTTTCAATTACCCAGCTAAACAAAGATACATTCAATTGTAAGAGAATAGGATAATCCGGAGCAGAAAACTCAAAATTAATCTGCCTGGACACCCGGTTTTTTAAGTATCGGAATGCCTGACTGGCGGTTTCCACCACATCCGCCTCTTCTAAGGCAGGGGTGGATCCGATTTTAGAAAACCGATCAGTAATGTTTTGCAGCCGGTTTACATCCCGTTCTATATTTTGAATGGGTTTCTGATCTATCTTTTCCAGCTTTAAAATTTCCAGCCAGCCTATAATCGATGAAAGCGGAGTCCCAATCTGATGTGCCGTTTCCTTTGCCATACCTGCCCATAACAAACTTTGTTCTGTTTTTCTCAATGTTTTAAAATACCAATAGGTAAACCAGGCAAAAAGGGCTATAACAATCAATAAAATAATAGGATAATATTCTAACTGTGTTAACAGAATCGAATTTTTATAATATACATATTGTTTTCCAAAAGGTAGGGTAATAGAAATAGGCTTATAGGATGCACTCATCTTTCCCAGCTCCTTTTTCAGCCGGTCAGGATTGGAAATGATTTCTTTGCTTACATTTTTTGAATCCAGATAGGTTCCCTTTTCATCCACTAAAATTACAGGAATGGTTGTATTTTGTTCTATAAGCTGAACCAGAAAAACTTGAGTCTTAGGAGTCAAATCTATTTCAGTATTCAATAACTCCAGAGTCTTTGCATAGTTGGATATTTTTACGGATTCTTCTCTTTTCAACTCCTGTACTTTCCTGTTGGAAAACACCACGATAAAAACGGCTACACAAAGAGCTAAACCGTATCCAAACCAGTTACGAAGCCTTATATATTTATAAAAAACCATTTTTTCCGTTTAAAGACTCAAATTTAAGACAATTAAATTAGAACGGATAATCAATTGCAAAATTGACCTGTGGCTTTAACAGATTAATATATTCGAAATACCAACGATCTCCTTCATCTCTCCTCGGATCATGGAATTTATAGGCAAAGTCAAACCGAATGATGAAATTACTGATGTTCCACCGGACTCCAAATCCTCCGCCTATTCCTAATTCTTTGTAAAAAGAATCTAGTGCGAATTTATATGGAGAATCACTCAGGGTTCCCCAGACATTTCCCGCATCTACAAAGAGAGCTCCTTCAAAACTTTTACTTGGGAGAGGAAACCGGTATTCCACAGAAGAAAGTAACTTGAAATTTCCCATAGCTACCATTTCATATCCCTGTTTACTTGCCAGCTGAGAAGCTCCCGGACCAAAACCAAAAGCTCTCCATGCCCGTACATCACTGGGACCTCCCACGGAATAATTCCGGTCAAAAGGTAAACTGAACGAATTTCCGTAAGGAATTCCTATTCCTGCATATAATCTTGCATTAATAGATTTTTTACCTGATAAAGTCCAATACTTTCTAAGGTCTAAGTCCAGTTTTACAAATTGAGAATAGGGTACTCCCAATATTTGTTTCACTATCTTATTATTGGAAGTCTGGAAATCTTTTAACGAACTATTGAACAAAGAAAGGGCATTCCCTGCCAACTCCATTTGTGCCCTTAGGTATAACGGATTTCTCCTCCGGAAGTATTCCAATCTCTGATCATAAGTGAAATCATATTTGAACGAAGAGATCAGGACATTCTGGGTAAAAATATAACGCCGGGATTCCATCAGATAGAAACTATCCGACAAAGTAGGATCTGTAGTTTTCAGATTGTTCATAAAATCTGTATCGCTCTGTATCTGAAGCAAAAGCTGATCATCTGTAATCTCTTTATTATCGTATTCTGCTTCAACATCCGGATGAAGGGCAAAATAATCGTCATAGACTTTATCCCTCACTTCAGCATCCTGCGTATAGACATTAAAATAATTTCCCGGATTCAAAAACTGGGTATATTGCAAATTCCAAAGAGTAATCTGGTGTACAGTAGTCCGGGTTGGGGCAAAATTGTAAGAAATAGCCGTACTGTAATTCCTTCTGTCCAACCCTATGTTATATTGGGCGCTATATCCTGCGGAAATAGCAGAAGAAGGCCCCCAAGCCTTAGGAATCAGATTCTGTGTATTGAAAGGAAGCAGCAATCTGGGAAAAGACAAACTTGCCTGTGCCGATAGTTCTGAGGCATTAAACAGTTTATCTTTACTATTCTGGGTATCTATATTTCCTAATGTTCCTCCAAAAGTAATACTTAGATTTTCAGCTCCCCTGAAAAGGTTTTTTGCCGTAAAGGTTACATTGGGTGATATACCGAAATTAGCAACCCGTGAACTGAAAGCCTCAAAACCTAATTCATAAGAATATTTTTCCGAAGGAGCCAGGATAATATCCGTTACCAAAGTGGAATCCGAAGATGGTTCATAAGTTGTATTAAACTTTATAATATTAAAATTATTAACTTTATATATATTTCTTCTCGTTTCTATCTCCGAATTTAACCGATAATAATCGCCTCTTTTAATAGCCAGCATATCGGTCAGCACCCGATTTTTATATCTTCCTCCTGTTTGATTCACAATGTAGGCTATTGTGTCTCTTACCATAATCTTAGCTCTTCTTCCGTCCACACAAACAGGCTGTTTTTTATCTACAACATAAAAACCAGTGTCTACAGGATCTCCTTTCTCTGCTTCTTTAGCATCCGAATCTTTCAATAAAGTGATATTAAACTTTTCATATTTATATCGCTTAAACACATGTGCCCGTTTCACTGTATCCTTTTTAACCGAATCCGGAGTAATACTCTCAAATAAAGTACTTTTCTTTATTTGTACCCGCACCGGAACATTATAAATATTATTGGCCGTATCTACATAATAAATTATTTCATCTTTAAACTCATTAAACCGAAAATATCCCATATTCTGAAGCCGGTTTTCCAAACGGGTAATTTCATCATTGATTACATAAGAATCCAACCTATCTCCCTTTTTCACTAAAGAATTTCTTCCAAAAAAAGACTTTACATACTGTTCTCCATTCATAGGTGGCCTTTTAGGTCCTGTTTCCTTTTCCTCACATTTTCTGTTTAGCTTCATCCTGCTCTTTCCCCTTTCGGTAAAAGAATTATACAACCCCTTTTTTAAGTCATCCGCTACATCATAAATCAGAGTGTCCATAATCATGGGGCGTCCCAAATTTATATCGTACTGCACTTTAGCTTTTTTCCCGGAAGCGAGAAGGGTATCTGTCACTTCTGCCTTCCTCCATCCCCTGTTCTTAAAGTATTTCTGTAAATTTCTGGCAGAGGTTTTACTTATCATAGAATCCGCCAAAACCGGAGGCTCTCCGTTCTTGTATAAAAAACGGTCCAACCAACGGGACTTGCCTACATAGCTCTCAAAATTATATTTTATATAGAGGCTATCCAATGCCGCCTGATTCCTTAATTTTTGATCCAAAGAATAATACCTGCTGTACAAAGAATCAAATCGTGAATCCGATCTGTCATACAGCCATAACCCCAGAGGAACTACAAATAGAATCTGTTTGTTGGGTTTTTGTTTTACATAATTTTCCAGTTCATCTGAAAAAGGCTCCTTTGCTTCTTTCAAAAGGCCTTTTCCTTTGTTTATATAATTAAACTTATTTCCTGTAAAAAGATATTCTTTCTCAGGTACCTTATTGGTTTTACATGAAAAAATAAACAGTATTTGAACAAAAATCAGTATCTTTAATGTAATATTGTGCCTTAATTTCATTTTATGCTGTCTGCCAATAAAATTAAACTTATTCAGTCCCTTGATAAAAAAAAATATAGACAAAAATATAATTTATTTGTGGTTGAGGGCATAAAAAACATTAAAGAATTTATTTTTTCTCACTTTTCCGTTAAAAATATTTATTCCACAGAGCCTATTTCCTTCTTAAAAGATAACCTATATCAACTGATATCCTATGAAGAACTCAAGAAAATCAGTTTTTTAAAAACCCCTCACAATGCTGTGGCTTTATTTGAAATTCCTCAGTCTGTTCCTAAAGAAACCCAGGGTATTCAATTAGTGCTTGATGAAATTCAGGATCCCGGAAATTTAGGAACATTAATTCGTCTGGCAGACTGGTTTGGAATTGAACAAATTATTTGCAGCAAGGAAACTGTGGATATTTACAATCCCAAGGTTGTACAATCCGCCATGGGATCTTTAGCCCGGATAAGTGTGATTTATACGGATTTAAACGAATTTCTGGCAGACAGTACAATTCCTGTTCTTGTCACAGATATGGACGGAGAAAGTATTTACTCTTCGAAATTGCCTGAAGAAGCCTTTCTTGTAATGGGAAATGAAGGAAACGGAGTTTCCGAATCAATTAAAAGCCTCTGCTCCCAAACCATTTCCATTCCCAGATTCGGTAATGAACAGAAGGCAGAAAGCCTGAATGTAGCCATGGCTACCGGGATTATTTTAGGGGAATTTTTCTCACAAAAAATGCGAAAATCTCAGGATATTGAATAATCATGAGCTGGAAAGCATACATTAAAAAAGAATTAGAAGAAGATAAAAACATTTTTTTCGATGTTAT
>JAVBRH010000024.1:0-7015 GCA_031548225.1 Apibacter sp. | reverse complement strand
TAAACCAGTACTGTTTCTCTGATTAAAGGCCTTTTAAATCCCAAAGTTACCGATATTAAGATCAATCAGCTCAAGTTGAGTGAGTCTGTAGTCAGGGTTATTACTTATAAAGGAGAAGATAAAGACAATTTTTCTGTTTTTGTGGCAAAATTCAAGTCGGATAAACCTAAATCCAATAAGATTTTTAAACTACAGGGAAGGGTGGATATGGTTAACAGTCAGTTGTCCATAGTCAATCAAAATCTTCCTGAAGAAGATCAGGTCTGGCTGGATGCTTCTGATCTGAATTTAAAAGTTCCGGATGTGAAAATCGTAGATTCTGACATTCAGGCTACTGTAAATCAGCTCAGTTTTAAAGGGAAAAGACATAAGGAAAATTATATAGTAAATGAACTTTCAGGTCAGGTGCATTATTCTGAAACAGAGTTGTCATTTAAAGATCTTACTTTAGAATCGGATACTTCCCTGCTTTTTGGAAGCTTATATTTTAAACATACTAAGGAAAACGGCTTGAGTAATTTTGCCGACAAGGTAAACTGGGATCTCGATCTGAAACAGGGAAGTAAAGTTTCAGGGAAAGATTTGAGGTATTTTGTTAAGACTTGGAACACTAATGCGGTAATGGAACTTTCCGGGAAAGGAAAAGGCCCGCTTAATAACCTCGCTTTATCCCAGCCGGTTTTTTCTGTTAACCAGACATTTTATACGGCATCGAACTTACAGTTAAAAGATCTGATCAGTGCAGGTCAGCCACGGTCGTTTCTTATCAATACAAAAGGAGCCCGGTTGCAAACTTCTTATTCCTCTTTGAAATCTTGGCTTCCCGGATTTATTTTCACTAAAATCCCCGAGTTGGTTTCCAATTTCGGAACAGCTAATTATCAGGGAGAATTTTCCATTGATAAAAAAGAGATCATAACCAAAGGAAATTTGATAAGTTCTGTGGGAAGTGTTCAGGCAGATGCAAAATTAACCGATTATTCTTCCAAAAATCCGAGGTATGCGGGATGGGTTGAAACCCGGAATTTGAATATAGCACCATTTACCCATTCAACGGTCATAGGTCCCATAACCTCAAAAATAATTTTTGACGGAAGCGGATTTAAACCGGATCAGATGAACACCCGGTTTGATGCTAAACTGGCACAGCTGGAATTTAATGGTAAAGTCATCAATTCCATTTCCGCTGTGGGAAGTCTGGAAAATCGCATATTTAAAGGAAAGATTAATACGGATGATGTACATACTCAGCTTGATTTTCAGGGGAATGTTGATTTCTCCCAAAAGGTAATGAAAACCAATTTTGAGGCGGATATAAAAAATCTGGATATGGGTTATTTTGTTTCCGGAATTGATAAAGACACCCATTTTAAGGGAATAGTAAAAAGTGATATACAGTTTAGCACCATAGATGATTTGATCGGAGAAATAAATGTAAGCAATATCCTCTTAACGAAGAACGGAAAGGAAACCGCTTATAATGACATTCAAATTAAAACTACTTCAGAGGAAGGAAACAGGAATTTGGATATTTTTTCGCCTAATATGATTACGGCCAATATTTATGGGAAATATAAATTGAATGATATTCCCGCCATGTTGCAGGAGGGAGTGGGGAATTTACTGGTTAATTATAAGCCTAAAAAACGTTTTGACAATCAGGAGTTTTCTTTTATTCTGGATGTGCAGAAAGATTTATTTGACCTGCTGATGATGGATGTTACTATTTCTCCCGGAACAACCATAACCGGAAGTTATATCGGAAAAGGAAATCAATTACACTCCCAGATAATTTCCCAGTATATTTATTATAAAAATATAAAACTGTTGAATCCGAATGTATTTTTAAATACAGCCGATTCTTTACGGCAGTTTATGGGTTCTCTGTCATCTCTTGAAATAGATAAGACTAAAATTGATAATATTGATTTTTCAGGTTTTAAAAGGAATGATTCTCTATTTGCTTCCACTAATTTCTATTATGGGAAATATAAAGGTCGGCAGACCCATTTCGATTTAAATCTATATCAAACCCGTATAGGTAATGATTTGATTTTTGGTTTCCGGCCTTCGGATATTGATATGCTCCAGGGAAAATGGACATTGAATCCGGATTTTAAATCGGATGAAGCTATAGCTAAATACAATGTAATTACAAATAAGCTGACTCTGGAAAAGACAGTGGCTAAATCTGAAAAATCTGAGATCGTTTTATCCGGGGAATATACCTCTAAAGACAATTATAATTTTGATTTGAATTTAACGGAGGTGGAGCTGGGGAAAATCATATCCAAAAATCTGCTTAAGGATATATCTTTTGAAGGAATAGCCAATGGTAGTGCAAAAATAGTGAAAACGGCCAAAGACTTTAAACCTTTGGTAAATGTGGAAGTGGAAGGATTGAAGTTTAATAATCAGATTTTAGGAAATTTATCGGTAAACGCCACCTATGATACAGGAGAAGATAAATATCTGGTGGACACGAAATTGTCAGATTCAGGAGAGGAACGTTTTCTGGCTCAGGGATATATAAAGAATATACCGGGAAGTCCGGCTCAGGTAAATGTGGGGCTGACAGCCAACCGGATGAACATAGCTCCTATAGGCACCTTCTTGCAGGGGATTTTTTCCAAGTTCAGAGGAGAAGCTACCGGAAATGTTCAAATTACCGGAGATTTGACTAATCCTAAATATGAAGGAATGCTGGCTATGGATAAAGTAGGTTTCACAGTAAACTTTTTAGGAGTGGATTATGAGTTGACAAAAGAACAGGATCTTCAGATTTCGGACGGTACTTTTATTTTTGACAATATGGAACTTAGAGATACTAAGGATGGTACGTTAGGAACCGTGGCGGGATTTCTCCAGACAAAAAATTTCAAGGAATGGGGACTCAACCTGGATTGTTCAACAGAAAGACTTCTGGTACTTAATACAAGTGAGGTGGAAAATGAGTTGTTTTATGGTAAAATATGGGCTTCAGGAACATTTTCTATTAACGGAAGTACGGTAAAAGGAATAGAAATTTCAGCGACAGCCAAAGCGTTGGAAGGTAGTAAATTAACTATAAATAGTGGAAGTACTGCGAATGCTTCCGATATGAGCTTTATTAAGTTTATTCCGGAACAACATCTGGAAGATGAGGATAAACCGGATGTTAAACCTCCTACGGGATTAACTATCCGGGCAAATGTTACAGCGGATAGCAGATCAGTGGTAGATTTAATCATAAGTCCGGAAACCGGAGATAAAATAGAAGTGAGGGGAGATACAAGAAACTTGATATTTGAAATGTCCTCTGCAGGAAAAATCACTATGTTAGGGACTTATACCATTACAGGAGATAGCAAATATTACTATAATATATTTGTGAATAAAGACTTTAAGATTGAAACCGGAAGTACCATTGTCTGGGACGGAAGAGGTCCGACAGATGCAGCTTTAGATATAAAAGCAAATTATGTTACGGGAGTGAGCAACATCGGAGACTATCTGGGTATTTCTGCCATTCCGACAACCAATGTAACGGTTAAAGCTGATTTAAAAGGATATTTATCAAAGCCCAGTATAACTTTTGACATTGCTGCAGATGTTTCTACCTCAGTACAGGATCAATTAAATAGAAAACTGAAAGACAATGAAGGGGAAAAATACAATCAGGTGGCGGGAATTGTTATGTTCAGCAGTTTCTTATCCGACAAAATGGGAGGAAGCAGCTATGCTACCTCTATTTATAATGTGGTGTTGAAACAGCTGACTTCGGTTATTAATAATATCAGCAGTAATTTCTTTTTGTTAGATGCCAATTATACGGCAGGTTCCCGGGTGGATAATGTGAGCGACCGGATTTCTCTGGATCCTACTTTTAAATTGAATCCGAGATTGTCTATTGTAGGCTCAATTAATATGCCTTTGGAACAGAAAAGTGCAGCAGATGTCTGGACTTATGGTGCAAAGATTAATTATGATATTTCAAAAGCCGGAGATAAAACATTGATTGCAAGCGGATTTTCCAAGCCTTCTACTTTTGGTCTGGATAATTCTTTACTGGCAAACTCGGGAGCAGATAATCAGGCGTATGGAGGAGGACTTATTTATAAGAAGTCATTTAATAAATTCAGTGAGATTTTCGGAAAAAAGAAGAAAGAAGAAAATAAAGAAGAGAAAAAAGAAAACGACTCTGCTGCTGTCATTAAAATAGAAGAAAGCCGTTAATTAATAACCAATAAAAAACCTGTCAATCGACGATTAACAGGTTTTATGTTATTCTGTTTTAGTTATTAGAACCAGGTTTTTTGATGTGCCTGATACGTATTGTAAAAATCTTCGTCTGTTTTGGTCAAATAGACAATTCCCTCTATCAAACCTATAATCCCTATAATACTTCCACCAAACCCACAGGTCAATACAGTTACTAATAACATAATCACTCCTTCTTTAGTATACCCCAAATAAAATTTGTGAATACCGAATGCACCTAATAAAATAGCTAAAAGTCCGGCTACCAACTTTTTATTTTCCAGAGGAGGTTGAGTAGTTGGAGTTTTCTCCTGAGAATAATTAGTTTCTTCCATGAGTATTACTATTTATGATATTAATAACAAAAATAAGACTATATTTTTTTATATGGCCCTTTTCAGGATAATTCTTTATAAAAAAATAGTACTTTTGTTTTTAAAAATATTGTGTACGATGAATTATGACATTATAGTTGTGGGTAGTGGTCCCGGAGGATATGTAGCTGCTATTAGAGCTTCACAATTGGGATTTAAAACCGCTATCGTAGAGCGTGAAAATTTAGGAGGTATTTGTTTGAACTGGGGATGTATTCCTACCAAAGCTTTGCTTAAAAGCGCCCATGTATATGAGTATATAAAACATGCAGAGGAGTTTGGGCTGAATAAAGCCGAAGCGTCCTTTGATTTCAATAATGTAGTGAAAAGAAGCAGAGGGGTAGCCGAGAAGATGAATAAAGGAGTAGGATTCCTGATGAAAAAAAATAAGATAGAAGTTATTTCATGAAATGCCCGGATTAAATCCGGAAAAAAGATAGACGTAACGGATGGGGAAGGAAAGGTAACAGAATATTCCGCCTCTCATATTATTATAGCTACAGGAGCCCGTTCAAGGGAACTGCCTAATTTACCACAAGATGGTATGAAAGTAATCGGATACAGGGAAGCATTAACCCTTCCTAAACAGCCGAAATCTATGATAGTGGTAGGTTCCGGCGCGATAGGAATAGAATTTGCTTATTTCTACGCTACTATGGGAACCAAGGTTACCGTAGTGGAATTTTTGCCTAATGTAGTACCGGTGGAAGATGAAGAAGTATCAAAATATCTTGAAAAATCGTTGAAAAAACAGGGAATTGAGGTTATGACCAATTCTTCAGTGGAAAGAATAGAAACGGAAGGAGAAGGAGTGAAAGCCTATGTGAAAACAGAAGGAGGAGAAGTGGTTTTAGAAGCAGAAATATTGCTATCTGCCGTAGGAATTTCTGCTAATATTGAAAATCTGGGTCTAGAAGAAACCGGAATCGCTATAGATAAAGGACGTATTTTAGTGGATGACTACTGCAAAACCAATATTCCGGGATATTATGCCATCGGGGATGTTATTCCGGGGCCGGCTCTGGCACACGTAGCTTCTGCAGAAGGCATAGTTTGTGTGGAAAAGATTAAAGGATTGGAAGTTCAGCCTTTAGATTACGGGAATATTCCAGGATGTACCTATTGTTCCCCGGAAATTGCTTCGGTGGGAATGACAGAGAAGAAGGCAAAAGAAGCAGGATATGAACTGAAAATAGGTAAATTTCCGCTTATGGCTTCGGGAAAAGCAACCGCAAACGGAGATACGGAAGGATTTATCAAAGTCATTTATGATGCAAAATATGGAGAGTTGTTAGGTTGCCATATGGTGGGGAATGGAGTAACAGACATGATAGCAGAGGCTGTAGCTGTAAGAAGGCTGGAGTCCACTGCCCATGAAATTTTAACGACAGTTCATCCGCACCCTACCTTATCTGAGGCTTTTAAAGGAGCCACAGAAGATGCATACGGAGAAGCCATAGATTTATAGAAGATTTTTTAGAAAACAGGATAATTTTTATCCAGTCTAAATAAGGTTGATTTTTCTTTGTTACTCATAAGAAAAGTAATATCTTTGTTTTTGAAAAAAAAATATACAACATTTTAAATATTTAATAATAATATTATGGATAACAAAACATTAGCATGGGTTTCCTATCTTTTTACCCCGATAGGATTTTTAATTTCGTATTTTTCTTATAATGGACAAGAGAAAAATTCTTTGGTTTCATATCATTTAAGACAGTCGTTCGGATTATTTCTAGCTTCTGTTGCTTATGGTATAGTAACTTTTCTGATATCATTTATCTTGGGAATGATTTCTATAGATTTGGCAATTACTGTAGGTTATATTTTAAATCTGGTTAGCCTGGTATTCCTTGTTTTAATGATTATAGGTATTCTTAATGCCAACAAAGGAGAAGAAAAACCGCTTCCTTTAATCGGAAAAATGTTTGAAGGAAAATTTAATTTTATCCCTTAGGAATTTAGCAATAAGCTATTTACAATAATGAGATTTAACCTTTAAGAATGTAATTCTTAAAGGTTTTATTTTATAACTTTACTTTAATAATAAAGTAATAGATGATTAATTACGAGATTATTTTAGCCTCACAGTCTCCCCGTAGACAGGAATTATTAAAGAATCTGGGTTTTGACTTTAAAACCGTCCGGTTAAATATAGATGAAACCTATCCGCCTCATTTAAAAGCAAACGAAATAACCGAGTATCTGGCACAGGAGAAATCCAGAAATTTCGGTAAAGTGGAAAGCAATCAGGTGGTAATTACTGCTGACACTCTTGTTTGGCTGGATAATCAGGCATTGGAAAAACCGGGAAATGAAACTCAGGCCAGGGAAATGTTGAGAAAACTTTCAGGGAAATCACATCAGGTATATACCTCGGTTGGTTTTACCACACAGGA
>JAVBRH010000006.1:0-6749 GCA_031548225.1 Apibacter sp. | reverse complement strand
CTGATTCTACTATAGGAAATCAAGTAAAGGTTACGGGTTATTTGGAAAAAGAAAAGAAACCGTTGTATGATATAGGAGGTCAGACTTATCCTTTTTCACCGGATCCGGATGGATATAAGAGGACAATAAAGGAAGCAAAATGGGAATTGTATAAAGGAAAAAAGGGTATAGATCCTTTAAGCTTACCTCTAGAAGAGGAGGGTATAAAGTAAAATAAGTGTATGGTGAAGAAAATTGTAATAATTTTATATAGCTTTTTAATTATTGGGTGTATGGAAAAAAATTATTCTGTTATTTTGAGTGATGGGAATATCCTTAAATATGATGTAGTAAAACGTTTAGATCAAAGAGCAGTTATTTTAAGTGATAATAAATATTTATATTATGTTCCATATAGATCAAATTATAGTTTAAAGTTTAAAAGCAAAGAGGTTTTAGAAGATTTTCTCAATCAAAAACTTTTAATCAATGATGATAGATTTATTTTATATTATGTTCAAAAAGAAAATATAGATCCAGATACTTTTGAATTGGATTTATTAAATTATTTAAAGAGGTTAAGATTGAAATTAAAAATAGATGATTTGGAGTTTGATTATAATGAGAATAAGTTTAACGAAATAACGAATACAATTATAAGCCAAAATCTTAATAAAGATGAGGAATTAGTGTTTTTACTAAATATTTATTTAAAAGAAATAATTAGAAAAAAAATAGATGGAAAATGGTTTTTTGTAAAAGAATATGTTTTATACCCTTATTATAATCCGGTAATACTGGATTCTAAGAATCAACAATATGATTTTATTAAAAACATCCAAAATTTAAGTGAGATAGATAATCTTAATTATATTTATGAAAAGAGTATAATATGGTATGAAAAAGGGGTTATAATTCCTCCTAATTTTGATGATTACATAAAAAAACATTTTAATTCTACTGAGAAAGAATGAAAGTATACAAAAAACTCCCCGCTTATTGACAGTTGCTTCAGGAGTTGTGTTAATAATTAGGACAACAGGTATACAGTAGTTTGATAAATGTTTTACAAGAAGATAGTTTAATGACAAATAAGATAAAAAATAGAGTAGATATGATTTTTAAAGTAATTAAGGAATTTTCTATTCTGTTACTAGTTTCTTTAGTAGTACTTATTATAGATTGTAATTCCAATAAAATTCCTGTGAAATATTATATAACAACTAAAGAAGATTTTATAGAAAAGGATTCTTCCTATGTTAAAAATATTGAAAAATATGCATCAGAATATCTGCCAGATTCATTGAAAAAAAAAGGAATAAAGTATCTAATCATATATGGGGAATCTTTTAAAGGGTATTATGTTGTTGTAAATAAAAAAGATACAATAAATAGATTTTATAAAATGAAAGAAGAATTTTATTTAGGTTCTATGTATTATGAAATTCCTTTTAATACGAAAAAAGTAAGAATAGAAGAAGTAGGAAGAAGAGGAGACCTAAAGCTAAAGATACCTATAGAATATGATTATATAGAGGTATCAGGAGATAGAAAAGAATGGGGTGTTGTTTATTTAGATTATCCTGATATTAGAACCTGTTATTAACTTGTTCCACCAAAAATAGGAGTTAAATCTTAAATAAGATAAATAGAAAGAAGTGATATTGAAAGGTTTTTTACCACTTCTTCCCGGGGACATTTAGGTATGTTTATTGGATCAATACAAGATATTACTTATGTGGCTGTGTATGAGTAATTAAGAATAATGTTTTACAAGGAGACAGTTTAATAATAAATCAGATAAAAATAGAATAGATGTTCAAAGAACGCCCCGTTGGTTGAAAAATACCCAAGATATACTCCTTATGTGTATTTGTATAAATTTGTATATACTTACCTGAATTATTATGGAAATAAAAGATGTATTGAAAAATTATATTGTATTTATTAATAGTTACGAAATTCTAATGAGTAATAAATATGATATTAAAGAAAATATTAGCCTTTGGGAAGTAACTCATCAAAATATTTTTGAAAGGCAAGGGGTAATTAATGATTATAAATATTTTTATCATGGATCCGGATGTAGGTTGGAAAAGGATGGTATTGTATGTGAATATGATACAGCACCTTTGAACGGGTATGAAATTAAATTTTCATATTGGAAGTTTTTAGAGTTTATTAGAACAAATCCCAAGTATAATAAGTTGAATATAACAAGAGACTATATGGAAATAGGCTTAAATAAACTTGTAGAAGAAGGTATTTTATCATGGTGCATTATAGATGGATACTCATATAGTGTATTACAAATACTAAGAAAGAATTTTTAAAATTATATAGTGTAAGTCCAAAAAAAATGGACAGTTCGTTAACTATTCCCAAACAAAACTTGCAATTAGACCGGAAATATATCTTCAAAAAGGAAGATGATATAAACTGAATTATGATTTTTATATGCTTGATTGAAAAATCTAAAAATTAGGTGACCACGGAAGGAGTCGAACCCTCAACCTTCAGAGCCGTAAACTGAATCTATGAAAATCAGCATTGTTTTTTGTAAAACTGGAAAAGTAGTACATTTTTTGTTAGTTGATACTAGAAGAAGAGAGTGAATTTATAGATGAACTCCCGGAATATTCTATGGAAGATAAACATTATTTAATGTACTTTTGTTTAGTGAAAAACAGACGCATGAAATTTCTATATACCTGTGTACTTTCCTTTTTTTGTGTTTTTCTTTTTTCTCAGGAAAGAAAATCAATTAAGGGAAAGGTATTTTTGAATGAATATGAAGAATCCGTTTCAGGTATTTATGTAAAAAATAAGACAACCCGCTATACAACACTAACTGATATAACCGGAAATTTCCTGATTCCGGCAAAAAAGGGAGATACCCTTGTTTTTAAGGCTTATAATATTCAGGACAGGTCTATTATAATAACTCCTACTATGGAACAGAAAGGGGAGATGAATATTCATCTGGATGTCAAAGTGAGAAATCTTCCTACCGTATATTTCACACCTTTCAAAACCTATGGAACCCTGGAACTGGATGTAAAGCGGATTCCCATGATGAATGAAGCGAATAAACTATTGGCCCGGTTAGGGAATTTATTTCCGGCACAGAAGATGGATGGAAGTACGGATGTAGAATCTGAAACAGCCAAGCAGTCGACAGTGAAAATAGGGATAGACGGCATATTTGATGCAATTTCCGGAGATGCCAGAAGAAAAGAACGGTTGAGTGAATATGAAGAGCAGGTTAATGCAATAAAAAATATGCGGGAATATTTTGGGGATGATTATTTTGTAGGGATAGGTCTGGATAAGGAAGATATTGACGAGTTTATTTTATATACCTATCTCAATCATGATGTTAAGTTCTTTTATGAGCACAGGAATTACTTTCAGGTATTAAACGCTTTCGATAAAAATGTGCTGGCTTATAAAAGCAGGAAACAGCAATCACCGGTATCTAAAAACCCGAAAGTGGGAGAGAAGTATTTTTCTGAATAGGCTGATAATCTTTAGGGGATTTTTCACTTTGTTTAGTAAGACACATCCTCTCAACACTCCGAAGGAGGGCTTCTCCCCTTTGGGGTTGGGGGATTGTCATTCCGAACAGAGCAAAGCGGAATGAGGAATCTCTGCTAACGGCTAATAGCTTTAAGAAAAATGGCATATTGATAAATCAGCATAGGGGTTGATTTCACTCTATTTTGTATATTTAGCAGATTGAAAAAACAGACATCACTTATGTATCAAAAAATAAGCGAGGTTTTAACGAAATTTTTGAAGCCTGCCACTATTTATAAATATCTTTTTAATCTTTCTCCTATGTACCGGCGTTCTACAGGGAGGATAAGATCCGTATCGGAAGATTTGCATCAGGTGGTGGTGGAAATTCCTTTTACCTATAAAAACAAGAATTATGCAGGAACTATTTTTGGAGGAAGTTTATTTTCAGCGACAGATCCGATTTATATGATTCAACTGATTCAGATACTGGGGGATAGTTATGTTGTTTGGGATAAATCGGCAACTATCCACTATAAAAGGCCTGCAAAAGAAAAGGTTATTGCGGTTTTCGAATTTACCGGGGAGGAAATCGAACAGATAAAAAAAATCATAGAAGAACAGAAGGAAGTGGTATGGGAAAAGAAATTAAACATAGCTAATGAAAAAGGGATTGTTTTCTGCCAGTTGGAAAAGGTGTTATATATAGCAGACCGCTCGTTTTATAAAGAAAAACAACAGCGAAGGAAAGAAATGGAAAAAGAAAGGAAATTATAAAAAATAAGCAATTCAAAAGAATTGCTTATTTTTCACTACGTTATTTTATTTTGTTTATGGCTGTTTATATTTTGCATCTACATCGGCAGTTAAAGATTTCAGAAATGCATCAATATCATCTATCTGCTTGTCGGTTAAATCTAAATTTTGTTGAAGTTTACCCATTATTCTTATAGCCTCTTTCAGGTCTGTAACCGATCCATCATGGAAATAAGGATAGGTTTTTTCAACATTACGTAAACTAGGAACTTTAAACAAGAACTTGTCTGTGCTTTCCTTAGTCAGATCAAAAATACCGTTATCAATTTTTTTACTTTTGGTTTCTTTAAAGTAATCTCCATATATTCCGAATTTTTGGAACATTCCGCCTCCTATGGCTACTCCGTTGTGACAAACAGTACATTTAGCATCCATAAAGTCTTCCAATCCCTGTTTTTCCTGTTGGGTCAGGGCATTGTCATCACCATCCAGGTATTTGTCAAACCGGCTTACCGGGGATAATTGTCTTTCAAAAGCACCTATGGCATTTACTATATTATCAAAGGTAATAGGATCTGCATCATTGGGGTATACTTTTTTGAACATTTCCTGATATTCAGGTATTCCCTTAAGTTTTTTCACTAAAAAGTCAGCGTTGGGAAGACTGTGTTCTACAGGGTTTAAAAGAGGGCCTTTAGCCTGTTCTTCAACTGTTTCTGCTCTTCCATCCCAGAATTGTTTAAAATGTAAATACGCGTAGAAGGAAGAAGGAGAGTTTCTTGCTCCCCGTTCTTTGGTATCGCCTAAAGATTGGGGTTCATTATCTACCCCGTAATTGGTAAGGCTGTGGCAGGAATTACAGCTGATAGTATTGTTTTTTGATAAGCGGTCATCAAAATACAGTTTTTTCCCCAGTTCAATTTTATCAGCAGGAATATCAGAAGCTTTTACAGTTGTTATAGAAGCAAAAAGGGTATTTGCCCGCTGCATAAGTTCGGTTTCTGTTTTTGTAGTATCAGTACTACTTTGCTCTGCAGTTTCAACTTTCCCTGTTTTTTTACAGCTAAAAACTAGGAAAAAAGTTGCTGCCATAATTAAAAATTTTCTCATGTTCTATAGTTTTTATTGTTAGATTATTATGTAAAAAAAAGAAAGAGCATTTTTGAAGATTTAAAATCTCTTATTATTTAGCATAACTTTCTTTTGTTAAAGAAATATCCTCAAAAATTAGCTTTTAAGTAATTTTTATTTAGTCTATATAAATAATTTAATATTAGAAAGTTAATTTTTATCTTATTAATCAAAGATATAGTATTTTCGTATATAATTACATGATAATTATCATAGTAATATTGTGATAATAGTCAGGTATTGAGATGAAATTTATTTAATTTTAAGAGGTAATTATCTGTTAATTAAATAATATAAATAAATATTATACCTATAACAGTAAAATCTATTATAATATATATAGAATGGCTTAGGAGATAAAGATATTTTTGGAAGTAAAATCAAAGAGTATCCTGATAAATTAGCGTAATTAACCTGAGTTCGACATAACTATTAAGTGTAATTATTTGATTTTTCCTCCAATGGTCAATAAAAAAGGCTGCCAGATTAGGCAGCCCTTAGGTTTAAAAAACCTGAATGTATGTATTAATTAACCCTTAAAAGTTTTCAATTTTTCCGTTAGTTTAGGTACTACTTCAAATAAATCACCCACTACACCGTAATCCGCAGATTTAAAGAAAGGTGCTTCGGGATCATTGTTAATGACTACTATGGTTTTACTGCTGTTCACTCCGGCTAAATGCTGGATAGCTCCTGATATGCCGATAGCAATATACAATTTGGGAGCGATAGCTTTTCCTGTTTGTCCCACGTGTTCGGAATGGGGTCTCCATCCCACATCGGCAACCGGTTTTGAACAAGCTGTAGCTGCACCTAAAGTATTGGCCAGGTCTTCTATAATTCCCCAATTTTCAGGTCCTTTCATTCCGCGTCCGGCGCTTACTACGATTTCTGCTTCTTTTAAATCTAATTTTCCGGAGGATAATTCCGTATTTTCCACTTTATAGTGAGGATCTGCCGGAGGAGTGACTGCCGGATTTTCTTCTGTTCCTGAAACCGGATTTTCTTTTATTCCTACAGAATTTAATGATATGGTAATCACTATTTTCGGAGAGGTCGTTTCTACCACAGCTATTCCTTTTCCTGAAAAAACATTTCTTTTCACTTTGAAAGGGGAAGTGGAAACAGGAGTGGAAACTACATTGGTAATGTAGGCGGTATCTTTTTGTTTTACTATATAAGGTGCAATGGAGGCACTTTCATTGGAGTGGGAAAATATAAGATAGTTTCCATCTGCCAATTGGGAAATCACCGATGCGTAAATTTTAGGATCAAATACCTTTAAAGCATCATTCTTTATGTTCAATACTTTAGAAGCTCCGTATTTGTATAAGGTTTCAGGAGACTCTGCATTAACGGAAATA
>JAVBRH010000274.1:0-3232 GCA_031548225.1 Apibacter sp. | reverse complement strand
CCCTGTTAGGTGGAATTCTGGGTATTGTAGGAAAAAGCTTTGACATCGCCGGATATCAAAAGCACATATCCGTAGTGGCCGGAGTTCTCCTGATACTTATGGTCTTACTTCCCGGAAAAACTACAGAAATCGGAGAAAATTTTAAACCAATTAATAAGGTTATGGTCAAAATTAAAATTTTTCTCGGAAAATTTTTGCAAAGGAAAGACTATACTTCCCGGTTTTTAACCGGTATCTTAAATGGATTTTTACCCTGCGGTGCGGTTTACCTAGCACTGACTTCTTCCCTTGCTGCCGGAGGCATCTTTCAGGGAATGACATTCATGGCCGTTTTTGGATTGGGAACTTTTCCCTTTATGTTTATGACCGTACTGGCAGGAAAATTCATCGGAATAAAAATAAGAACCCGGGTTTTAAAAATTTTCCCTTATTTCATATTTATTCTGGGAGTCCTATTTATCCTGAGAGGACTGGGATTAGGAATCCAAATGGTTTCGCCTTCCGATAACGCCTTGAAATTAGAGCAAAAAACCAATCACAGCAACTGCTGTGAATAACCTCTCTACTCTTCTTTTTCTAATATTTCAATCTTTATTTTTCGCGAAAATAAAAAAATAGTAACTTCGCACAGTTATGGGGATGATCTCAAATATTGGTAAATACGCACTTTTGATGACAAGGGTTTTTAAAAAACCTCAAAAGTGGTCAATTTTTAAAAAAAGTTTACTCCGGGAAATAAATGACTTAGGGGTTAATTCTGTTGGCCTGGTAGCCTTTACCTCTTTCTTTGTAGGGGCTGTAGTAGCTATACAAATGTATAACAACTTCAAAACCTCATCCTTCCCCATTCCCGATTATTATGTAGGATATGCTACCAAAGTAGTTCTGATACTTGAATTTTGTCCTACCATCATTAGTGTGGTTTTAGCCGGAAAAGTAGGCTCATTTATAGCTTCAAGCATAGGAACCATGCGAGTTACCGAACAAATAGACGCTTTGGAAATCATGGGAGTAAACACTCCTTCTTATCTGATTCTCCCCAAAGTGGTTGCTTCCCTGTTATTCAATGTGATCCTGATTATGATCAGCATCCTGATGGGCATTCTGGGAGGATATTTTGCGGGAAGTTTCAGCGGAAGCTGGGCCTCTGTAGATTATGTACAAGGTTTGCAACTGGCTTCTCCTGACTTTTTTGTTTACTACTGTTTCATAAAAACCATTTTCTTTGCCTTCCTTATTGCAACTGTTCCCTCTTTTTATGGATATATTGTAAAAGGAGGTTCTCTGGAAGTCGGACATAACAGTACCCAGGCAGTAGTCTGGACTACCGTTTTAATCATTATCACTAACCTGATGCTAACCCAACTTCTACTAGACTAATGATTACAGCTAACCACATAACCAAATCTTTTGACGGAGTAGAAGTTCTGAAAGGGATTTCAGCAACCTTTGAAAAGGGAAAGACTAATTTAATCATAGGACAGAGCGGATCAGGTAAAACCGTTTTCTTAAAGTGCCTGTTAGGGCTTTTTGATCCCAGCTCCGGTGAGATTTTATATGACAAAACCAATGCTTCCAAATTATCCATTTCAGAAAGGCAAAAACTGCGCAGTGAAATCGGAACGGTTTTTCAGGGAAGTGCCTTATTCGATTCCATGACTGTTGAACAAAATGTGAAATTTCCTTTGGAAATGTTTGCAAATTTGTCTGAAAATGAAATGAGAAACCGGGTAAATGAAGTTTTGGAAAGGGTTAACCTCACTAATGCCAGAAAAAAATATCCTTCCGAGATTTCCGGTGGGATGCAAAAAAGGGTAGCCATTGCCCGTGCCATTGTAAACAATCCTAAATATCTTTTCTGTGATGAGCCCAACTCAGGGCTGGATCCTCAGACTTCACAGCTCATAGATAGGCTGATTCACGAAATTACCCAGGAATATAACACCACTACCATCATTAACTCACATGATATGAATTCCGTATTAGAAATAGGAGAAAATATTGTTTTCCTTAAAAACGGGATTAAAGAATGGGAAGGGGATAAAAATTCGATTGTAGTTGCAGACAACCCTGCTCTTCTTGATTTCGTATTTTCATCAAGAGTCTTCAAAATGGCAAGAGAAGCAATGCTAAGTCGTCTAAATAACGAAAATAATAACTAAATAAAGTTTTCTCCTTCCTCCAACTGCTTGATATTATCTAGGTATTCTTTGATTCTCTGATCTTTATCCCTCGGACAGATCAATAAAGCACTGGAAGTATCTACGATAATATAGTTTTCCAACCCGTCAACAATGAAAACCTTGTCATTACGGTCTGTTTTTATAATTGTATCGGTTGTATCATACGTATGGATATGCTTTCCGTGAACCACATTTCCCTCTTCATTCTTATTGAAATTTTCATACAAAGCTCCCCAGGTTCCCAAATCACTCCAACCGAAAGAAGAAGGAATCACCCATACATTATCCGACTTTTCTAAAATACCGTAATCAATGGAAATCTTTTCTATCCGGGAATAAATTCTCTTTATCTCTTCTTTTTCCTTATCTGTATTATACTGATATTTTGCCGTCTCAAATATTTCAAACATTTCCGGAAGATATTTCTGGAAAGAATCTAATATGCTTTTAACCGACCAGATAAAAATACCCGAGTTCCATAAAAAGTTTTTAGTCTGAATAAACTTTTTCGCAGTTTCCAAATCCGGTTTTTCCTTAAAACATTTCACTTTATGCAAATCACCTTCATTCTCCTTACTAAACTCAATATATCCATATCCTGTATCCGGGCGGCTGGGAGTTATACCCAATGTTACTAAAATATTTGCTTTACTCGCCTTGTCCAAAGCAAGTAAAACATTTCTGACAAAAGAACGTTCATCCAGGATTAGATGATCTGAAGGAGCCACGATCATACTGGCATCAGGGTTTAACTGATATATCTTTTCTGCCATATAAAGATTACAGGCTGCTGTATTCATCATTTCAGGCTCTCCTACTACCTGACTTTTCGAAATATTGGGTAGCTGGCTCAAAGTAAGCTCCACATACTCCTCATTAGTGATAATAAAAATATTTTCTTCCGGGATTATTTTGTTTAATCTTTCAAAAGTCTGCTGAATTAATGTTTTTCCAATTCCCAGGATATCATGGAACTGCTTCGGAAACTTAGTGGTACTTATAGGCCAGAAACGGCTTCCTATACCCCCTGCCATTATTACACAATAATA
>JAVBRH010000111.1:0-4089 GCA_031548225.1 Apibacter sp. | reverse complement strand
ATGAGAGTGGTATATGTATTGAAAAACGATGCCATTCCTAATGTGGTATTGAATCTCCTTTACAAATACACAGCCCTTCAAACCTCTTTCAGCGTTAACAATATTGCTTTGGTTAACGGCCGTCCCGTTCAGCTGAACCTGAAAGACATCATCCATCACTTTGTAGATCACCGGCATGATGTAGTAGTACGCCGTACACAATATTTATTGAGAAAAGCCCAGGAACGCGCCCATATTCTGGAAGGATTTATGAAAGTGATTGCCTCTCAGGACACTTTAGACCGGGCAATTAAAATCATCCGGGAGAGTGCTACCCCTGCTGAGGCAAAAACAGGGTTAATTGAAGCTTTCGAACTTTCCGAAATTCAGGCTCAGGCAATTCTTGACCTGCGTCTGGCACGTTTAACCGGAATGGAGCTGGATAAAATCCGGGAGGAATATGAAGCTATAATGAAAGAAATAGAATACCTGAACAGCATTTTAAATGATGAGGGACTTCGTTATACTATCATCAAAGAAGAATTGGCTGAGGTTAAACAAAAATATGGAGATGAAAGACGTACCGACATTGACTATTCGGGAGGAGAAATGAGCATTGAGGATATTATCCCGGATGAAAAAGTGGTATTGACTATTTCCAAAATGGGATATATCAAAAGGACTTCTCTTTCAGAATATCGTACCCAGTCCAGAGGAGGAGTAGGAAACCGGGCGGCATCCACCCGGGATGAAGACTTCCTGGAATATGTGGTATCTGCCACCGCACACCAGTACATGCTGTTCTTCACGGAAAAAGGAAAATGTTTCTGGCTGCGTGTATTTGAAATACCGGAAGGCTCCAAGGCGTCCAAGGGACGTGCTATCCAAAATCTAATCAATATTGAGCCAGATGACAAAATAAAGGCCTACATTAAGACTCATGACCTTAAAAATGAAGAGTATACCCAAAATACCTTCCTGGTTATGGTTACCAAAAAAGGAACTATTAAAAAGACCAGCCTGGAAGCTTATTCCCGCCCAAGAGCCAATGGAATCAATGCCATCAACGTCCGGGAAGGAGATACTCTCGTAAGTGCCAGCTTAACTTCAGGTAAAGATGAAATCATGATCGCCAGCCGAAGCGGAAAAGCCATCCGTTTCCCGGAAGAAAAAGTACGCCCTATGGGAAGAACTGCTTCAGGGGTTAGAGGAATAACTATGGCAGACGCCAAAGATGAAGTAATCGGAATGGTCATTATTTCCGATATAGAAAATGATACCATTCTGGTAGTTTCCGAAAAAGGATACGGAAAACGAACTCATGCTGAAGACTACCGAATTACCAACCGGGGAGGAAAAGGGGTAATCACCCTGAACATCACGGACAAAACCGGAAACCTGATAGCCATTCAGAAAGTAACCGATGAGAACGACCTGATGATTATCAATAAATCAGGAGTAGCTATCCGGATGTCGGTATCCGAAATGAGGGTAATGGGAAGAAATACACAGGGAGTCAGATTGATCAATCTGAAAAATAACGATGAAATTGCAGCCATTACAAAAATTGAAAAAGAAGAAGGAGTGGAAGAGGAAGAAGAGACAGAAGGAATAATTTCCGAGGATTCCGGCGACAACAATTCTCCACAGGAAAATAATCCGGAGGCTGCCGAATAAGAAATAAACAACTAACTGATTATTACATGAAAAAATTAACACTACCTATATTTATACTGCTTTCTTTGATTTCTTTTTCTCAGGAGAAAGAAATCAAAGAAGCTTTTAACCTCTACGATAGCGGAAATAAACCGCAGGCTCAGGCTTTAATACAGCAGACAGAGTCCACAATTACTGCAAATATTTCAATTATAGAGCCCAATGTCTATGCAAAATACTTGTATGTAAAAGGAAGTTCCTTACTGGAACAGGATAAAACCCGGGAAGCTGCCCAGGTATTTTCCCTTCTTGCTGTTTATGAAAACGGCCCTGTCTATTCACTGAAAAATAAAGATACCAAAGAAAAAATATTTGTTTTATCCAAATCCGAAGCGACTAAATTACAGGCGCAAGGATTTTCAGGACTCAAGGAAACCCGGTCGGGAACGGATTATCTGCAAAAACTTCTTCCTGTCCTAGATGAAAAAAGACAGGCTGTCAATGATAAAGCTACTGAAGAGTATAAGACTAAAGATTATTCCCAGGCGGCAGAGGACTTTATGGAAGCCCATTACCTGTATAAAGCTTCCGGAGGCGATGATATTTATAAGTTTTATGCGGCTACTGCCTATTATGGGGCAAATAATAATGAAAAGGCTTTATCTCTATATCAGGAATTGATTGCAGACGGTTACACTGGAAAAAAAACCATCTATACAGTTTTGCAGAACGGAAAAAGGGTAGGTCTTACAGAAGAACAGTATAATTCATTCAAATCTGCTCCCACCCCGGATCTTACTGACTTTAAAAAGGAAGAAACTCCTTCAGTGGAATCCGATATTTATAATTATACCGTTTCTTTGCTAAGTACGGAGAAAAAATATGAAGAAGCCCTGGCACTTGCTCAGAAAGGTTTATCAAAATTGCCTGGTGATGTGAATTTAAACAATCAAATCGGGGAACTTTATTACAGAACAGGACAAACTGAAAAATACATCACCCGATTAAAAGAAGTAATACAAAAAAATCCTCAGGATTATGTGTCTTTGTATAACCTCGGCGTTTTATACAGCAAAGATCCTAAAACTCATGATTTAGCTAAAGAATATTATAACAAGGCGCTGGCTGTTAAACCGGATTATGTTTCTGCTAATCTGAATCTGGCTTCTTTAATTCTGGAACCGGACGAAGATATCGTAAAAAAGATGAATGCATTAGGAAATTCTCAGGCTGATCTAAAGGAATACGACATTTTATTACAACAAAGAAAAGATTTGTCTCAGGAAGCCCTGCCTTATCTGGAAAAAGCCTATCAATATGATAAAAACAATCAATCTATTATACTTTCACTGGAACAAACCTATAAAATTCTTCAAATGAAGGATAAATTAGAAGAAATAAGGAAGGCAAAGACTTCCAATTAAATTATTCTTCTTTGTACATTATTGGTAAATCCCTTGTATTTTCAATCATTTTTATTGCGGAATGATATTTGCAATGTTATTTATAAAAATAAAATATATTTGTCAATTAAAATAAGTAATATAAAATAATTATGAAAAAAGGATGTTTAATATTTGGTGTATTAGCCATATTATGCTTAATAGGAGCAGGTTACTGGATATCAATGACTAATAAGATAGTAGAATTGGATAATGATACTAAATTAAAATGGGGAAGTGTGGAAAGTGCTTACCAGAGAAGGTCGGAATTGATTCCACAATTGGTAGCAGCTGTAAACAAAGCCACCAATTATGAAAAGGAAACTCTTACTCAGGTTATGGAAGCGAGAGCTAAAGCCACTTCCGTACAGATAGATCCTTCCAACGTAACTCCTGAAAAACTGGCAGAATATCAACAGGCTCAGGCAGGTGTAGGCTCTGCATTAGGAAGATTATTGGTTTCCGTTGAAAACTACCCTGATCTAAAAGCCAATCAAAATATTTTAGCATTGCAAAATCAATTGGAAGGAACGGAAAACAGAATTAAAATCGAAAGGGATAATTACAATACATCTGCTACTATTTACAACAATTATACACAAAAGTTTCCGGGTAGTATAGTTGCAGGAATAAAAGGATTGAAAGAAAAAGTATTATTCAAATCCGATCCGGGTGCTGAAAAAGCTCCTGATGTAGATAAACTTCTGAATGGAGGTGATAAAAAATAACAAACAGGCACTTTAACTGTTTACTTGTTTTTCCAATATTTGAACTTTTACCAGGTAGAAAATAACAAAAATACCGGATCATTATTCGATTCTTAAAAATGGAAATCAATAAAGTGTTGAAAAGAAGTACAAAACCATAGTTAGCAAATAAAATAATACATATAAACATGCTGTTTACTGCAGAGGATGAAAAAGAAATTGTAGCTGCCATCAGGAAAGCGGAATCTAAGTCAACCGGAGAGATACGGGTTCATTTAGACCAAAACCTGAAAGGCGACCCTCTG
>JAVBRH010000025.1:0-8059 GCA_031548225.1 Apibacter sp. | reverse complement strand
TTTATTCAGCTTTTGATCTACAAATACATAGGTAAGTCCCACATCAGCTCTTTTATAGTCTGAAAGAGTACTCTGATAATTATACGGATTGGTATAAGGCGGAGCACCGGTAGGAAGCCCCGAAGCATACGTCAGAGTTACGCTTGCTTTTAACTGCGGGTATTGTTTCATATAGTCCTGAAAAAATAAACCTGCCTTAAAACGCGGATCGGTAGGAAGTGGAATGTATCCCTGTCCATCAATATTCTGTTCAGCTCTTCCATAAGAAAGGGACAACCAAGATTCCGCTCCAGGAACAAACTCACCATTCAACCGGGCATCGATCCCGTAAGCATAGCCTTTAGAATTATTCTCTCCGGTATAGATCACCTGTACGTTATTCATAAAATAAGGAATCAGATCATCCAGTTTTTTATAATAGATCTCCGTAGTCAACTTGAACGGACGTTTATTCAGCATCTTAAACTCATAATCATTTCCTAAAATAAAATGAATGGAACGCTGGGATTTAATGTTTTCATTGAGAGATCCGTCCAGTCGCAAAGCTTCTTTATAAAAAGGCGGCTGATAATACAACCCCGTAGCAAACCTAAACAGCATATCCTTATTCCAGTCCGGTTTTACTGCTATCTGCACCCTTGGACTTATATCAGTTTCCCCGTTAAAGTCCCAATATGTAGCACGCACCCCGGCATTAACTAATACGCGGGTAGTATTCCACATGAACTTGGAAGTATATTGAAGATATCCGTTGACACGGTTGGATTTTAAATTATTGTTAGCCGTAATAGGATAATTGAGAATCAGGTCGGAATTATCCAGATCTCCCGGAGGAAAAACAGGTCTGGGAATGGAATATCCCAGTGAATCCAATAGCTGCCACTGGTTTTTCAGATTCCGTACATCTTCGTGCTGATACTGAAAGCCTAATTCAAAGGCAGAGTTTACATTCAGATTATATTTTGTCTTGAAATGAGCTCCTGCCACCATCATATCCAGATTGTTTCTTCCGTGGTCTATCTGTCCTCCGGTTCCGAAAGTAGATACAGCTCCCCCACTCTCCGAATCCACATCCTGAAGCACATATCCCGAAGCAATATCAAAATATTCCTGTTCTTTAGAGTGAAATGCATAACTGCTCAGGTTAAAGGCCCAGTTATTGGAAGGCCGGAATTGTAACGACAAGGTTCCGTTTGCCGCCCTGTACTGATCTTTTTCTCTTCCGTTATAGGCTATATTTAATTTTATAGGCTGATAAAGCGTTCCGAAGTCTATTTCCCTGGATTTGGGAACCATAGTGTAATCATTGGAAGAATAAATTCCCAAGAAAGAAAGATTCCACTTAGGATCCCAGGTATATTGAAGGTAAGTCTGAACGTCGAAATATTCAGGATCATAATTCGTATCTCCATCCAAAGTATTCAAAATCAAACTGGTGTTCCGGTATCTTCCACCCACCATTCCCGAAAACTTCTGTTCTTTATCCTGACGGGTCGCAAATCCTACAGTCGCCGAACCTCCCAAAAGGCTGGCTTCTAGGGAAGACTCGAATTTTTTGGGTTGCCGATAGGTAATATCCAGAACACTGGACATTTTATCTCCGTAACTCGCTTCAAATCCTCCGGCAGAAAAACTGACCGTGGAAACCATATCCGGATTGATTATGCTCATCCCTTCCTGCTGTCCGCTCCGGACAGTCAACGGTTTATAAACTTCGACCCCATTGATATAAATCAGGTTTTCATCATAGTTTCCTCCCCGCACCCTGTAATAGGAACTCAATTCACTTGCCGTACTTACAAAAGCCGTATTAAGTATTTCTTCTATTCCTCCGGAAAGAGAGGGAAGATTTTTAGTATCCCCGGCATCTATGCGGACTGAAGTTAAATCACTGGTCTTTCTCCGAGTTCCTATAAAAGTCACTATGGGAAGGGCCGTTTCTTTTATTGATTTAAGGGTAAAATTGATAACCACATTCTTTTGGGACGGAGGAATATTCCGGGTCGCAATCTCATATCCAAAATGCGTTACTCCTATGGCTGACTGAGTATTTGCCGGAATGGTAAGTGAATATTTCCCCAGAGAATCAGATACGGTAAGTTTATCGGGATAAACTTTTATATCCGCATCGACCACAGGATTCCCCTGTTCATCTTCTATTTTTCCGGAAACTGTTATGGTCTGCCCCCACAAGGTAAAGGAAACCATATACAAAGCTAAGACAGTTAAAATTTTATAATTTTTCAAAGTCGCTGGTATATATCTGTTTATTATTTGCTTTATCGGTTACAATCACTTGTACCTGATGTGTTCCTGCTTCTATTCCTTCTTTTTGTAAATCAGGTATGAATAAAGTATTGTCTTTGTATTCGTATTCGGCCAATACCCATTTTCCATCTATGTACACATTATAAGTATTTATTCCCGACTCACTGTCCTTGATAATAAAACCTAAACGTTTTCCTATTTGTTTGGATTTGGCAAATGCCGGACAGCTAATAGTGGGTGGAGTATTATCCAAAACTAAGGAAAATATTCCAAATTCTCTGGGATTCGCCGTATAAACTCCTTTATTGTAGCTGGTATCCAGATAGTCTTTTTTGGCAGCTCCAAAATTGGACTGTCTTACTATTACATAATTTTCTGCTTTTTCCTTATCCAGCTGTGTCCAGTCCGGAGTTATAACCAATTCGTATTTTTTCTGTACAGGAACGGAAGCATTGTGTATCTGGTATCGGTTACTGCCCATCTTTGCATAATCAAAATTGAAATTTTCATAAAACGATCCTTTCTCAAATTTTACGGAAATCCCATCCTGGGTAAAAGAAAACGGTTTATTATATTTCACGGAAAAATTATCTTCAAAATCAGAAACAACCGATTCTTTTCCTGTCATGGTAAAATTCCGGGAAGTTCTGTTTCCGGCATAGTCCCCTACTTCTATCCTCACTTTGTATGTTTCTCCCGGCTCTGCCTTCACAATTCCCTTATTTATCTCCTGTTCATACATTTGCAGAGTATTTCCGGGTAGTAAATAAGTCCGGTAAATCCAACTGTTTCTGCTCATTTGTTCATAATAATCCGTAGCAGCATTAATCAAACGGGCTTCATCAAAAGAGTGTTTATCCGCCTGAAAAGTGGAGATCAATTCGTTATTTACATAGGTCTTGATGGAATAAATCCCATTAAGCCCTGAGCCATTCTGACGGTCGTAGGCCTTCACTCCGAATCCTATTTCCCCGGCTACCGTATAGTTGGTTCCTTCTGCCACCGCCACTTTACTGTAACTTCCGTTTACCGATCCGTTCACGGGATAAATCCACACTCCATCCACCTGCGGTTTTACACTATCCGGTATGTCGAATCCAAATAGGAATGGATTCAGCACTTCTTCCGTTTTGGTGTCCCGGACTTCAAAATGCAAATGAGGGCCTCCCGAGCCTCCGGTGTTTCCGCTCAATGCAATCAGTTCTCCCTGCTTTACAGGAATTTCACCGGGTTTTAAATAAAAATCCACAGAGTAACTCTGATTTTTGTATTGTTCTTCTCTTGCCCGTTCTTCAATATCCCCTACCAAAACGCTCAGATGTCCGTACACAGTAGTATATCCGTTGGGATGATCTATATAAATGGCCTTTCCATATCCGTAAGGAGATATGTTAATCCTCGAAATGTAACCGTCCTGAGGCGCTACCACACTTAACCCTGTTCTTTGCTGAGTCCTCATATCCAGACCTGCATGAAAGTGGTTTTTCCTCAGTTCCCCGTAATTGGCTGAAAGGGAAACCGGTATCTTAAGCGGAGTAATAAAATCTTTTGGATAATCTTGTGAATATGTTAAACTGGAAAACAGGATGCTCGCCACTACTAATTTCTTCATATAACTACTTTAATAATTTAATAAATATGTAAATCTTTTCCAAAAATAAGAATTTCATTTTATTTGACTTAAATTCCAAAATCATTAAGTTAAATTTTTATATTTGATATAACCAAATTCCGGTTACTGAATGATAAACTTAAAAATTGAATCATGTTTAGAAAAACAGCCTTATTTCTGGTAATACTCCTGATTTCCGTCTTTAACATGTCCTCCTGTTCTATTCAAAAAATAAATGAAGCACCAAGAACCGGGGTGATTTATGAATCAAACGAAGTGAATAAAAAAGCGGGATACGAAGGTGGAAAAAAACAATTGATACAGTTTCTTTCATCGAATGTGGAATATCCGGCTGAAGCCGTCCTGAAAAAAATACAGGGAACTGTGACCGTGAAATTTGTGGTGGAAGATAACGGAACAATCAGCAACTTTTCTATTTTAAAAGATATCGGAGCCGGTTGTGCTGACGAAATCATCCGGGCATTACAAAAAACCCAGGCAAGGTGGAATTCTGCAAAAATTGATAATAAACGGGTACGTTCCACTTATGTTTTAAATGTAACTTTTAAAATTCCTTCGGACAATTCCCGGCCTTATATAGAAGGTTCCAATTAAACTTTTATCGTTTTTCTGATTTCCTGTGAAAATAAAATTATATAACCTTTCGTTATCTATCACATAATCTATAGTTGAATATGAAAAAATATTTTTTATATATCCTTGTTTTTTGTCTGGGATTCTGTTATGCTCAAAGTCCGAAAGTCTATGCTGAACAGGTAATAAAGAAACTGAGCTCGGCAGAACTCTCCGGGAGGGGATATATTGACGATGGAATGAAAAAGGCTTCGGAAGAAGTGGCCGGACAGTTCGAAAAAACAGGGTTATTACAAATAAACAATACCTATTTTCAGCCTTTTACTTATCCTGTAAACATTATTGAAACCAGCCAGTTAAAAATAAACGGAAAGGAATTGAAATTAGGCTCTGATTATCTGGTCGGAGCGGGATCTCCTTCTTTAAAAGGAAATTTTACTCCTCTTATTTTTAATCCTTCGGTGATAGACAGTCTTTTTGAATGGGATGACCGTTCTTATTTTGATCAGGAACTGGACCGGATTAATACTCATGCTGTTGTTTTCCCTGATGCCCGGTTTCCTGAGAATTTAATTATACGGGAAAGTACCGCCAACCAGTTCTATCATGAAATTCCCCAACTAATCAGTCAGGGAGGAATGGAAATGTCGGTTCCTTTAGTTGTAGAACAGACCTCTTCCAAGTTTATCCATACCCTGAGCCCCATACAGACAAAAACCGTAGATTTATTTGTCAGCAGCCAGTCCGTTCCGGAAGAAATAAAAAGTGTGGATATTGATTTGAAATCCCGGTTTGAACCCAGTTTTCAGGCTCAAAATGTGATCGGATACATAAAAGGAAAACGTTCGGACAGCCTGATTATTTTAACTGCTCATTACGACCATCTGGGCAAAATCAACGACGTTATTTTTCCGGGTGCCAACGACAATGCCAGCGGAGTGGCACGTTTATTATCTATGGCGAAGGTATATGTGAAGGAAAAACCGAATTTCGATATGGTATTCATTGCTTTTGCAGGGGAGGAAGCAGGATTGAAAGGCTCTCAGTATTTTACGGAACATCCTTTAATCGACCTGAATAAAATCAAATTCCTGATTAATTTTGATATGGTCGGAACCGGAGAAGAAGGAATACAGGTAGTGAACGGAAAAGAATTTCCCAAACAGTTCGGCAAGTTGGAAACAATCAGTTATAACTACCAATATCTTAAACAGGTTAAGATACGGGGTGCTGCGTGTAACAGCGACCATTGTCCTTTTTATCAGAAAGGAATCCCTTCCTTCTATATCTATACATTAGGGGGAAAAAGTGCTTACCATGATATTCAGGATACGAATGTTTCCCTCTATGCTTTTGACAAACTGGTAGCCCTGCTTACGAAGTTTATTAATCAAATGTAATAATATGCAAATGCCAATTAATTATAAGGCTATGTCGAAGAAGAAATCAAAGCTTTGAGTAAGTTTAACTTGAAAAAATATAATAAAAAGTCCAAATTAAACACAATATTCCTACAATCATTATTATCCAGGGTACAGCTGCATACGTCAATAAAAGAATATCTATTAATGTGATTTTCTTTTTTTCAGGCGCTTTGTTCTTTAAAATCCGGTTTACTTCTTTATATGTAATTATATCAAACTTTTTATTTCTGCTCAGAGAAATCCAATCCACATAATAAAGGTAATTTCTATCTGCTTTTATTCTGATAATATATCCCATTTTCTTGACCAACATATAATAAACATTATAATCTTTAATCATATCAAATGGAATTAATATAGAATGTTGAACTTCCGTTTTTCCTTCATTTATCTCCAATTTATCTTCTGTAATTATAAACTCTATTTTTTTAACCTGTTTTCTTAAAACTATATATCCTATAATTAAAATAATTGTGGTTAATGAAATCATTAAATAAGTCCTCTCACTCATATAAGAAACTGTCTGGACTATTTCTGCCACTAAGAAAAACAGCACTAAAAGAACGATAAACCAGATTATCGAAACCAAAGGGTGTATTGCTTTAAAAGTAATTTTATTCAGTTCTGTCATTGACTAACTTGGGTTATATCTTGAAAAATACGTAATAAAAAATACCCAACAGAGTTATAATTCCCAAACCTAATGCCGCCCATGGGATAGAAGCAACTAATAAAATGAAAATATCAATTGTTTCTTTTTTCCTGGGAATTCCGGTACTTGCCAAAATTCTTTGTAGTACTTCATAATTTTCATCATCATTCTTCTCTTTTTTCTCAAAATTTTTCCAGGTAATCCAGAAAAAATGATTTTTTGAATCTTTAATACGTACCATATATCCCATCTTTTTTACGAGCAAATAATAAGTATTATAATTATCAATATTTGAGTAAGATATAGTCCTGATTTCCCTACCTTCAAAAATACTTATCGAATTGTCTGAAAAAGAAAAAGTGATTAGTTGGGAATATTTTTTAATTATTACGAAATTAATGATACCTACTAAAGCTAAACAAGATATTATAAAATAAGTCTGATTAACTGTATATTTTATTGATTCAGCTACTATTGCTATCAAAAAAGTTACAGGGATTACAACTAAGGCAGATAAAAAAATAACCTTACAATTAACAACTCTTAATTCCATTTCTTTCATCTCTTCAATTATCTTATTTGGTAAAAAAAATCAGTACTAAGGAAAAAATTATGCTCAGGGAGATAAAGAAAACAGCTAAAACTACATTAACATAAGGTTTGATTTGTATAAAAATTTTATAGGGATTTTTACAGGCTGACAATACCAACCCAACCCCCAATAATATAAGTATATAATTCTTTTTTTTCATTACTGTTCGCATCCGGGTATCCAGGGAAGACAATAGGTGTCCGAAAATTGTTTGAACAGTTCTTTGGGAGTACTCCATTGTATCTGCTCTTTTTCTATTCCCTGTTGTTTTAAATATTCTATAAAATCCTCTTCTTTAGTAAATCCCTTAGTAACAAGCTTATCGGTAAGAATAACAAACCAGGCATTAGGGTATTTTTCTCCCGCTATAATGGGATCATCTTCACAATAACAAATAACAATATTATTTCCAATAATGTTTATTTTTTTGATTCCATATATATTATTTATATCTGCAATAGTTTTTGATTCCGGCCCGCCTCTTATATTCCAGGACTTCAATCTGTCTAAAGACATTACCTCATAAGGTTTAATTAAAGGAAAGCGGACATAATCAAATCCGGCATCCTTTACGTAAAAGGGATCTTTATTTCTATTTTTATTATTCTTATTGGGATTTTTACAGGCTGATAGTACCAGCGCTGCTCCCAGTAATAATACAAGTATATGATTTCTCTTTCCCATTTATCAATACCAAATTTAATCTTACATTTTAAATTAGAGAAGTTGATTTTCGTTCAATTTTTCGAGGATTTACAGGAGACAAATCAGATAACTAATAGAATCGTCCTAAATCAAAACCGTGTTTTAAAGCCAACTCATAATAGGGTATATTAGGATCTTCTTCAATTTGTTTATAAAATTTCAATCTATCATGTAATGAAAGCCTTAAATCATTATTATTAAGAAAATAACTT
>JAVBRH010000140.1:0-13260 GCA_031548225.1 Apibacter sp. | reverse complement strand
GTTTTATATACAAAATAATCACGCAATAATTCCCTAAATTCCGGGGACAGAAAAAAGAAAGATTCTTTCATCCGGTTCTTTACTGTTCAACTGATAGAGCAGATAAAAAATTTCCTTTTCTGAAATAGTTTTTGTAAGTTTGCGGGCTCATAAATAAACACTTATAAATGAACATCACACAGAACAAAATAGACGACTTAAATACCATTGTCAGTATTTCCATTCAGCCTGAAGACTATAAACCTAATGTGGACAAGGCTCTTAGTGATTACAGAAAAAAGGTAAATATGCCCGGTTTCCGTAAGGGAAAAACCCCAATGGGTATTGTTAAGAAACAATATGAGGGTGCAGTTACCTTTGATGAAATTAACAAGATCCTAAGTGAAGCATTAAATAAATTCATTTCTGACAATAAACTTTCCATCTTAGGGCAACCCCTTCCTGCAACCAATAAGGAACAGGATGTGGACGGAAACGAAATGACTTTCGATTTTGAAATCGGATTGGCTCCGGAAGTAAGCGTTGACCTGTCTAAAGCAAAAGTCAATTATTATAAGATTGAGGCTACCGAAAAAGAAATTGATGATACGATAGTAAGAATGCAGACTCAGTTCGGAGAAGTAGTGGATACTGATAAAATAGAAGAAGAAGGAAATTTTGTGGGAAAAGTTCAGGAAATAGATGAAGAAGGAAATCCGGTAGAAGGAGGAATCGATACCACTGTGACTTTCCTGGTAAGTGATTTAAAGGATAAAAAACCTTTTCTTAAAAAGAAAGCAGACAGTTCGGTAGAAATTCATGCTCAGGATTTGTTCAATGATGTTCATCAGTTACAGCATTTCTTCGGATTATCCCATGATGACGCTCATCATTTTAACGGTAAACTGAAAATAACGATTGAAAAAACTTCCACTAAAACCAAGGCTGAATTAAATCAGGAGCTTTTTGACAAGGTTTATGGAAAAGATAAAATCACTTCTGAGGAGGAATTACGAAACAAGATAAAAGAAGAAATCGAAAATTATTATAAGAGAGAGTCTGACACCAAATTTATGAACGACTCTGTGGAATGGCTGTTTGAGCATGTAAAATTCGATTTACCTTCCCAGTTCCTAACCAAATATATTAAAAGTACGGCAAAAGAACCTATGACTGATGAGGAAGCAGCTGCCGAATACGAAAAATCAGACAAGGCTTTACGTTATCAGCTGATTGAAGGTAAAATCCTTTCTGATAACAATGTAAGTGTTCAATACGAAGATTTGGTTGAATTTACTAAAAACCAGATGAAACAACAATTTGCCATGTACGGATATGTAGATATTCCTGATACTGAACTGGATAAATATGTGGCAAATGCCATGAAAAATGAAGAGCACATCCGGCAAACCTCAGGAAATATCATTCAACAGGAATTATTCAAAGTGTTTGATACCCAAATTAAAAAGACAGAAAAAGCCGTTTCTCTTGAAAAATTTGATGAAATTTTGAAGAAAGAAGAGGAAAAAAAGGAAAAGCACTCTCATGCTCATGAGCATTAAATAATGAGTTAGATTAACAGAAATATACTATTAAAAAAGTCAATAAAAATTTATTGACTTTTTTTATTTCTCTACTAGTGAGAACCATTCATAATGATAAAGCCCTCCACTTTAAATTTTAGCATTCTCTTATTATTCTATTGTTGTAAATAATAAGAGTTGTATCTTTGGCAAAATTATTTCGCATCATGAGGATAAGACAATTTGTATTATTATTTTCGGTTTTGGGTATTTTGATAAGCTGCGGAAGCACCAATACTAATAAAAATAAAACCGTTATCAACAGAAAAATTGTTGATCCGGAAGGAGAGCCTATGCTTATCGGATTAGTCAGACAAGATGCACTGACCGCTCCGGAATTTGATGACTGGTATTCCAACGAATACAATGCTTATATTCCCGATTATAAAGTATTAAAAAGATTGAAATCAAGAGCCCGGCTTTACCAGATTGAAGTATTTTTCGGTACCTGGAGTACTGACAGTAAGGAACAAGTTCCGCGATTTTTGAAAGTCCTTAATGAGCTGAAATATCCGGAAAAAATGCTTTCTCTTTATGCCGTAAACCGGAAAAAACAAAGTTTTTATGGAGAGGAAGCTCAAAAAGCGCTTTTTAAAGTTCCCACTTTTATTGTCTATAAGGGAAAAACGGAAATAGGCCGGATTACCGAAGCTCCTTCAGAATCAATTGAACTGGACTTATATAAAATCATAACCGGGAAAAAATTCGGACAGGAAGATAATAAGGCTAAAAAAAGTAAAAAGAGTAAAAAACGGAAATAACGTCTTTATATCATTTAAATTTAGAATTTTAATTCAACATATAATCTTAATAATAAAACAGTTAACCTACAAAAAATGCCTGCAAAACTCCTTAGGAAATTCTTAATTCCTGTTCTAATTGTAATTGCAAGTACATCGTTATTGTTTCTTATTTTCAAAAAACCGAAAAAGGAAAATATCTTGGGTGATACCCGGATCATCAATCATGAAATTCAACGTCTGAATAAAATGATCGTTATTGAACAGAATTATTCCGCTTTTCGTACAAAAAAATACAACGATTATGATTCCCGATACCTGGATTTCCTTAATAAAAATATTGTCTTGTATATCACTGCGAGAGCACAGGTTACTTATGATATGAAACAGATGAAAATCGAAATGGATTCTGTAAATAAAAAAATCCATATCATTTCCATTCCGGAACCGGAACTGAATATTTACCCGAATGTGGAAATATACAGTATGGAGGACGGTTTTTTTAACCGGTTTTCCAAGTTTGAATTAAATACAGTTATGGATGAAGGAAAAAGAGATATCCGGCAGGAAGTGGAAAAATCCAATATCAAATCTCAGGCACATACCCAATTAATAACTAATTTAGACGAATTATACACCATTGCCCGGCTATACAAATGGGGTATTGTAGATAATACGCCTTACGCTGAAGAATTACAATCGGTTAAAAACTAAAAATTATTTATTTCATCTTTTTAATTCTCAATTATTTTCTTACTTTTAGAATTAAAAAAACTCTACCTATGAAAAATACAATTTGCCTGCTCATTCTGTTTATTCCTGTTTTTTTATTTTCACAAAATAAAAATAATAAGACTCAGAAAATCACTGTTGATAAGGTTCTAAAAAACAAAATAAAAAGTGATACTTTAAAAATATATACCTGGTACGATGAAACCTGTGAATACAAAAGTGTTTACAATTCTAATAAATATACGGAAGAACAGTTGAAAAACACAGTATCCCTTATAAATAACGTACATCATCTATTACTACAGACATCTCCCACTTCATTTATGGATAAAGATTTCGAACCTGACAGAAATTTAAACCTGTTGGAAGAAGAATACAACAAAGTCCGGAATGGGTATAGTCAAATGAAAATAGTTGACCAACCTTACTGGATTTCACTAAGAGACAGTCTCATAAAAGAAATTGATGAACATTATGACTTGATTAAGACCACACTGCAAGCTCAAAAAAATCCACAACTATTCCTGAAAAACAAATATACTTCTGCCTGTATAAAATATGCTGAAGCTCTTGCTTCCGATAATCCTGAAAAATTGATGGAAACATGGAAAGAAATGAAAGAAGAACGCAAGGAAAAAAATGATTCCGGCAACAATTTAGATTATGTCCGGTTTGACTTGTTGAACTTTGGCTGGTGGAATTGTGCTAATCACCAAATCCACAGTATATCTTATCCTGACGATTCCGACCTGAATGAAAAATACAAGGAATTATTTTTTGATACTAAAACTATAGACTGTGAAGAGCCCTGAAAAAGCTAATAGCCTTTAGAGAGATTCTTCACTCCACTTCGCTCTGTTCAGAATGACAAATTAAACACAAAACTGTCATGCTGACGATAGGAAGCATCTCTCTAAAGGTATTTTTGGATAATAAATTTTCTGTTATTCTGTTATTCAATTACTCAGCTATTGTCTCAGATCTATTTCATATCCAGCATAATCAGCCCAACTAATAATTTAGGCTCAACATAAGTGCTTTTCATTGGAATTTTCAATCCTAAATCTGAAATCAACTGTAAGTCCGCAAAAGAAATAGGATAAAATCCGAATCCGATTTCATATTCCCCGTTGTCGACCTCTTTCTTTAGATCCACAATTCCTTCAATATCACTGGTTCCTCTCAGGTAAGATATCTGTTTCTTCTCCTCTTTAGGATCGGAAATATTCAAAATGGATTCCAGAATGAATTTATTAAACAAATAGGTATCAATATTACCCAGACCTTCCGGAGTTCCTCTAAATTCATGCCGGATATACAACCCGTAAAACTGTCCGTCCAGATACATACTGATATGATGCTTATGGGAAGGAAAATAAGGTTGATCTCCTTTTTCGTTAACCGTAAAATGTTTTTCCAGCCGGGAAAACAGTTCTTCTTTTGAAAGTCCGTTTAAAGACCTGATTAACCGATTGTATTCATAAATCTTTATAGACTGGCTGGAAGCGATTAACGACATGACATGATGGTTCTGATCAAACAAAAAATCGCGCGATTTGCTTTTTCCTTTGATCTTATCCGAATGCTCCACAGCACCTGCCATCCTGTAATATCCATCTGCCAAATACAAACACGGAAGCCGTTCCACTGCTTCTTTAAACTGTGCCAGCTTCAGGCGGTTATCCACCTTCCATATCCGGTGAGAAACTTCCAGTTCATCAACAATCTGGATAAACGGCTTGCTTTTCATCTCCAGATCCATCATTACCTCCAGTTTTGAATTGGAATCATAACTTAATAAGACCGGATTGGACTGCAAATAGGTTATATCTAAAAATTGAGTGAAAACTTTCTGTTTCTGTTCGTTGATCTTTTCCGGAACTTTTATACTGTCATCTTTAAAGTCATCTACCGACACCAATCCGATAATTCCCTTGAAAACGTTTCCATTTTCCTTTTTCTGTTCATAAATATAAATGGATGCCGGATCGTGTTCCAGTAAATTTTCGCTTATATATTCTTCAAATCTCTTCCGAACTTTCTTAAATCTGTTTTCCAAAGGACTTTCTCCTTTAAAAAAAGTAGGTTTGATAATATCTACATAGGAAGGAGTCTTTTCCTTCAATTTTATCCGGATTTGTTCTTCCGTATATTTTTCAGGATAATACATGGGAAAATCATTCATATTTTCCCCTTTAACATGAATCCCTTTAAATGGCTTAAAACTTAACATGATATCCTACAGACCTTAAACTACTCTACTTATTCTGAGTTTTTACTTTTTATAATAAGAAATAATCTGTTCGGCCAGCTCCAACCCTACTCGTTCCTGAGCTTCTTTTGTATTTCCTCCAATATGAGGAGACAGGGACAACTTCGGATTCATCAGCAGAGCTAACTCTGGTGTAGGTTCTTTTTCAAAAACATCCAAAGCCGCACCGAATATCTTATCTTCATTCAAAGCGTTTACCAAAGCAACTTCATCTATCACTCCTCCACGAGAAGCATTAACTAAAATCGCATTCTTTTTCATTTTATCCAGTTCTTCCTTCCCTATCACATATTTCGGCTGTCTGGGTACATGAATGGATATTGCATCTGAATTTTTTATAACTTCATCGAAAGGAACCGTGGAAATTTCGAAATCTACTTTCTGACCGTCATAAAAATCCAAAGTTATAGTTCTCGTAATATCAAAAGCGTCTGAAGCCAGCACCTTCATTCCCAAACCTAATCCTATTTTTGCTACTTCCACTCCAATACGGCCAAAACCGACAACTCCCAAAGTTTTTCCTCCTAATTCTCTTGCTCCTCCATAGGATTTCTTTAGAGCGGAAAAATTGGTGTCTCCTTCTAACGGCATATTACGGTTAGAATCCTGAAGGAAACGATACAGAGAGAACATATGGGCAAATACCAGTTCAGCTACCGAACGGGAAGAAGCCGCCGGTGTGTTGATTACCTGGATTCCTTTTTCCTTTGCATAATTAACATCAATATTATCCATTCCTACTCCTCCTCTTCCGATGATTTTCAAAGTCGGACATTCGTCTATCAGGTCTTTTCTTACCTGAGTGGCACTTCTTACCAATAAAACTTCTACGTTGTTGTCATTGATAAACTTAGCCAATTGTTCCTGAGCTACTTTATGATTTAAAACTTCCAGCCCTTCTTTTTCTAAAAGTTCGATTGCTGATGCTGAAATACCATCATTAGGTAATACTTTCATAAGTCTTTATTTTAATTATAATTATGCGGTTCTTTCTAATTCTTTCATTACATCCACTAAAGTCTGCACTCCTTCTATCGGCATAGCATTATAAATACTTGCCCTGTATCCTCCTACCGTACGGTATCCTCCAATACCTACAATATTTGCTTCTTTCCACATCTGGTCGAACTTAGCCTTGTATTTTTCTTCATCGTTCAGGAAAAAACATACATTCATCAGGGAACGGTCTTCTTCCACACAAACTCCTCTGAATAAAGGATTTCTATCTATTTCATTATACAAAAGCTCTGCTTTGGCTTTATTCTTTTTCTCTATTCCTGCTACTCCGCCCTGTTTTTCCAGCCAGCGAAGATTCAACAAGGTAGTATATACTGAAAATACCGGCGGAGTGTTCGCCATACTTTCTTTTGACATATGCACCTGATAATCCAGGTAAGAAGGTAAATCTCTTCCTGTTTTTCCTAATAAAGTCTTATCCACTACTACTAAAGTTACTCCGGCAGGACCAATATTTTTCTGAGCTCCTGCATAAATAACTCCAAATTTGTTAAAGTCTACTTCCCTGCTCAGTATATCGGACGACATATCACAGGCGATAGGAACTTTCGCTTCAGGAAAAGTTTTTAACTGAGTTCCATATACTGTATTGTTAGATGTCAAATGCAGATAATCCACATCTGTTGGTATTTCATAATTTTTAGGAATAAAGGCATATTTATCTTCCTTAGATGAAGCTATAACTTCTATATTGCCTATTTTTTTTGCTTCTTTAATAGCTGTTGAAGCAAAGTTTCCACTATCCACATAAGCCGCTTTTGAATTGACCTTCATTAAATTGTAAGGGACCATGGAAAATTGCAAACTCGCTCCTCCCTGTAAATATAAAACTTCATGATTTTCATCAAGTTTCATCAATTTTTTAGCCAAAGCAATGGCTTCATCCATAATTGCAATGAAATCTTTACTTCTATGGGAAATTTCTATTAAAGATAACCCGCTGTTGTCAAGATTTAATACAGCCTGAGCTGCTTGTTGAAGAACTTCCTCCGGTAAAGTAGAAGGCCCTGCACTAAAATTATATTTTTTCATTAGATTGGATTAGATATATTTTTCATTTCATTAATTACATCGATATAATCAGAGGTGTAGAAAGGTTTTTTTTGCTAACAGTTCTTCCTCTGTTTCCTCATGTTTTTCATCAGGAATACAACAATCTACCGGACAAACGGCAGCACACTGAGGCTCTTCATGAAATCCCTTACATTCCGTACATTTATCCGCCACTATATAATAAACATCATCTGATACAGGTTTTTGCGGTGCATCTGCATCTACGGTAAGGCCACTTTTGGTGACAATCATCCCTTTCAAGTCAGTCCCGTCAGACATTTTCCAATCTACGGCTCCTTCGTATATCGCATCATTAGGGCATTCAGGCTCACAGGCTCCGCAATTAATACATTCATCTGTAATTTTTATAGCCATAATTATTTTTTAATTTATTTTTGTGCAAAATTAGTCATTTTTTTTCACATAATTTATATCCATAATGAGTTTAGAGCAAAGAATAAAATCCTTAGTGGCTGTCAGAAATATTTTACACTCGTTTCTTACCAAAGAAAACCAAAATACTCCCACCTATTCCGAGTTTGAAAGCGCCCTGCGCAAGGCAGAAAACAAAAACCCCTGGTTTACGAAAAAGAATATTTTATATGCCCTTAAATACTGGGATGAAACCCTGTCTTACGAAAATCTATCCGGATGGTTAGCCCGTTACAGGCTCAAAGACACTCCGAAAACCGTTGGACTGGTACTGGCCGGGAATATTCCTATGGTGGGATTTCACGATTGTTTATGTGTTTTATTAGTAGGATATAAAGCCCGGATAAAACTCTCTTCAAAAGACGCCATACTCATTCCTTTCTTTTTAAACCTATGGAAAGAATTTTGTGAAGAACTCGACTTTGAATTTGTTGAAAAACTGGAAAAAATTAACGGGGTAATTACAACCGGAAGTAATAATACGGCAAAATACTTTGAATATTACTTTAAAGAAATCCCCCATATCATACGAAAAAACAGATCATCACTGGCTATTCTTACCGGAAATGAAACGGAGGAAGAATTAAATGCCCTTTCCAAAGATATTTTTACCTATTTCGGATTGGGATGCCGGAACGTAACCCAAATTCTTATCCCTGAAAACTACAGTCTGGACAATTTATTTCAGTCTTTCTTTCCATATAAAGAAGTTATCAATCACAACAAATACGCCAATAATTACGATTACAACAAGGCGATTTACCTGATGAATAATGATCAATTCTGGGACAATAATTTCATTATTTTAAAAGAATCCGGAGCATTATACAGCCCCATCGGCGTATTGTATTTTAAAACTTACACGGATTATGAAGCTATAGAAAGATTTATCGCTCATAATATGGGAAACATACAATGCCTGGTTACAAACGGAAATTTCGAAAATTTATTCTCCGTTCCCTTAGGGGAAAGTCAAAATCCTAAAATCAATGAGTATGCAGATGGGGTAAACACTCTGGATTTTCTCCTTTCCATTTAAAAACCAGTAATAAAACAATATTGAATACAATTTCCATAATTTGAAAATAAATAGTAATTTTACGTATCAAACTTATAAATAAAATTAAATCGTTACTTTATATGAAATCATTACAAGGCCTGGGTGTAGCTCTGATTACACCTTTTAATGAAGATCGAACGGTTGATTTTCCTTCTCTGGAAAAATTAGTCAACTATAATATTGAAAACGGTACGGATTACCTGGTTGTTCTGGGAACAACTGCGGAAAGTGCCACTTTAACTGCCGATGAAAAAAAACAAGTAATAGATTGCATAAAGAAAAGTAACAATAAACAACTGCCTTTAGTTTTAGGAATTGGAGGAAATAATACCGCAGAAGTAATAGCCCAGATAAAATCAGTCCATCTGGAAGATTTTGCAGCTGTTCTGTCCGTTTCCCCTTATTATAACAAACCTACTCAGGAAGGTATCTACCAGCATTTTAAAGCCATTTCGGACAATTCTCCGAAACCTATTATTATTTACAATGTACCCGGAAGAACCGGTTCCAATATCGAAGCATCCACTACGCTCCGGCTGGCAAAAGATTGTAAAAACATTACCTCTATCAAAGAAGCCAGTCCTAACTTCTTACAATCCACAGTCATCATCAAAGACAAACCGGAGGATTTTGAAGTTATTTCCGGAGATGATGAATTTGCCCTTCCTATGACACTTGCAGGAGGTGGTGGAGTGATTTCCGTTATCGGGCAAGGACTTCCCGGACAAGTATCGCGGATGATTCATCTGGGACTGGAAAAAAAGGCAGATGAAGCATACAAAATACATTATCAGCTGCAAAATCTGTTCCGGCTGATTTTCGTAGAAGGCAATCCGGCCGGAATAAAAGCATTGTTATCTGTGAAAAAAATATGCCAGCCTTACACCCGGCTTCCTTTAGTTCCGGCTTCCAAAGAGCTGACTGCACAAATTGAAAGAGAACTGGATAGAATTTCCATCCCTGTCTGATTTCAGCGGGAATCCATTTTTTATCCGTCTTTCACACTTTTATTTTTTCGCATTTCAGCTCTAAAAAGTCTGTTTTATTAATTTGTTTAAATCCCTGAAAAAACATAACTTTGCAAGTTGATGAAAAAAATTATTCTGATAAGTGTATCACTCCTTCTCTTAACAGGATGTGAACAGAGATTAAACCAGGCATTAAAAAGCACTGATAAAAACTTCATATTAAAAGTAGCTGAGGAATATGAAAAGAAAGATAAATATACCCAGGCTATAAGCTTGTATGAATATGCTGCTAAATTTGTTGTAGGAACCGATGAAGCTCCCGAAGTTGCCTTTAGATCCGCTACTTTAAATTATAAGGATAAGAACTACCGGCTGGCAGCCCATCAGTTTAAAAATTTTGTTGCCTCCTACCCTAAAGATCCGAGAGCTAATGAAGCAGCTTATATGGTTGCTTATTGTTATTATATGGATTCTCCCGAGTACAATCTGGATCAGATCAATACCTACGACGCTCTGAGAGAGCTTCAGGCTTACATCGATGTTTATCCGAACTCCGATAAAGTGCCGTTATGTAACAAGATGATCGGAACCCTGAACAGGAAATTAGAGAAAAAAGCCTTCGAAAATGCCAAAACGCTTTATAAAATAACCGAATACAAAGGAGCTATTATTGCCTTCGATAACGTTTTGGAAGATTTCCCCGATACAAAGCTGAAAGAAGTGGTAAATATTTATCTTTTAAGAGCTAAAACCGAACTGGCTGTAAACTCCATACATAAATTGCAAAACGACAGGATTAACGATGCGGTAAAAGCCTACAATAATTTTGTCAAACAATATCCTAATTCCGAATATCAGGATGAAGCCAAACGGTTAAACAACCGGTTGGACAATGCCCGGATTACTTATCAGAATGTAGAAAAATCTCTTGATGACAACAAGCAGAAAACAGAGGAAAAAGAAAGAAAATCAGCTAAATTTAATATAATACATATATTCAAAACATGAATTTAAAAGAATTAAATGCACCATCCACAACGATTACCTTTAACAGAGAAAACATTGAAGGAAAAGTAGGGAACATTTATGAAGCTATAGTAATAATAGGTAAAAGAGCCGAGCAGGTCAATACCATTATTAAAAACGATTTAAATCAAAAATTAGATGAATTTGCCTCTAACAGCGATTCTTTAGACGAAGTTTTTGAAAACAGGGAACAGATTGAAGTTTCCAAGTATTACGAAAGATTACCCAAACCTACTCTGATAGCTATACAAGAGTGGCTGGATAATGAAGTGTACTTTAGAAAAACAGATTCACAGTAAAAATTCCGTTTTTTCATGTCGGTTTTACAAGAGAAGAAGGTATTATTAATAGTAACTGCCGGAATTGCAGCCTATAAAACAGCTTCCCTTGTAAGGCTCTTTATAAAAAAAGGAGCTGAAGTTCAGGTGGTAATGACTCCTGACGCACATCATTTTGTTACTCCCCTTACCCTTTCCACCTTATCCAAAAAACCGGTTTACACCCAATTTTTTGAAGGAAATACTGGAGAATGGAATAACCATGTGGAACTGGCCTTAAGTTCCGATTACGTAGTAATTGCCCCGGCAACTTCCAACACTCTATCTAAAATGGCAAGCGCTGAATCGGATAATCTGGCTCTGGCCGTTTATCTCTCTGCGAAATCTCCTGTTTTCTTTGCTCCGGCAATGGATTTGGATATGTATAAAAACCCGGCCAACCAGGAAAATATTAAAAAACTTCAAACCAAAGGGGATGTATTAATTCCTCCCAATAAAGGAGAGCTGGCAAGCGGACTGGAAGGAGAAGGAAGAATGGCCGAGCCGGAAGAAATCATTTCTTTTATGGAAGATTTCATTAAAAAGGAATTACTTTTTTATAAGAAAAAAATACTTATTACTGCCGGACCTACGTATGAGGCTATTGATCCTGTACGGTTTATCGGAAATTATTCTTCAGGAAAAATGGGATTTGATCTGGCCAAGGCTGCCGAATCATTAGGTGCCGAAGTTATCTTAATCTCAGGGCCTACTGCTGAGAAACTCCCTCCTTCCTCCTCTGTTCAAAGAATCAATGTCGTATCTGCACAGGAAATGTATGAAGCCGTATTCAATCATTATTCTACTGTGGATATAGCCATTATGTCCGCAGCCGTAGCTGATTACAGACCGGAAAACGTAGCCGAAAACAAAATAAAAAAAGACGAAGATTCTTTTTCCATAAAACTGGTTAAAAATAAGGATATTCTTTTCAACATGGGGCAGAATAAGGCCCGGCAATTTCTGGTAGGTTTTGCCTTAGAAACTAATAATGAAGAGGAAAACGCCTTAAAAAAGCTGAAAAAGAAAAACTTGGATGCCATTGTGTTAAATTCCTTACAAGATAAGGGTGCAGGATTCCAATCCGAAACCAATAAAATCACTATCTTTGATAAAGAAGGGAAAAAAGAGGTTTTTTCCCTCAAATCCAAGGAAGAAGTAGCCAGAGACATTTTAAAATACATACACACAAGGATTTAAACCTAAATTATGAAACGATTATCTTTTATTCTGCTGTTATCCTTCCTACCTGTTTTCAGTTTCTCACAGGAGCTTCTGGCAGAGGTGGTGGTTAATTATAGTAAAGTCCAGGGTTCAAACAATCAGGTTTTTACCACCCTGCAAAAAAGTATAAAAGATTTTGTCAATACCACCAGCTGGACAAACAAACAGTTACCTGTTCAGGAAAGAATCCGGTGTTCAATCGGAATAACCATTGAAGAAAGACCTTCCACCGACCAGTTTAAGGGAAGTATTCTCATTCAGTCCAGTCGTCCGGTTTTCAATTCCACTTATTTAACCCCAGTTTTAAATATTCAAGATAAAGATTTTACCTTCAATTACATAGAGTCTGAAAATCTTATTTTCAACAATACTAAATTCAGCGGAAAAAACCTGATTGATGTTATTTCTTACTATGTATATATGATTTTAGGTTATGATGCCGATACATTTTCCCCTAAAGGAGGATCGGAATATTTTCTCATGGCTCAGAAAATTGCAGATAATTCTATAAATCAGGGATATAACGGATGGAACTCTTTTGACGGACCTAAAACACGGGGAGGTATCATTGCAGACCTGATCAGTGATAAATCCAACGGATTAAGAAACATTTCCTATCAATATAACAGAATGGGATTAGATAATATGGCTACTAATGAGTTACAAGCCAAAACTACCATTGCTTCTAATTTATTAAAGCTAAACACCTATTCCAGCAGTTATCAGTTTTATCCTCTGGATATTTTCCTGACAGCCAAAAGGGAAGAAATCAAAAACATATTTTCAGGAGGACAACCGGTTACTTCCGTTAATATAAGCGACCTGAAAACCTTATTACAAAATATCAGTCCAATAAA